>NZ_JAQFIQ010000004.1 GCF_029504745.1 Breznakia sp. PF5-3
ATGTTTAATCGTCTTTATAGGAATGTCATACCTCGCAGCAATTGTTGAAGTACTCACACCAGAATCTTTTTCTAAAACAATCTTCTTTTTAATTTCGTTAGTCAACTTCATAAGAAAAACCCCCTTTGTTAGTTTATTGTCTAACTTTGGGGGTTCACATCAGTTGTAGTTCTTTTTTTGAACTTTTATGAACCTGTTTTGTGAGAAATGCGTCCAATAGTAAGCGGAGGAAAGAAAATGAGAAAAAGAATATTAAAAAGAACAGGGCTTTTATTTTTACTTACTGGAGTAATGGTGATGGCTTTTACTGCTAGTAATCCATTATTGGACACATATGCAGATGATGGAGTAATGCAAATTAGTGTAAATGCAGATGAGCAGAATGTTTCAATAAATGGAATGGATTGTGATGGGACAATTCCAACAACAGACGTTAATGAAGAATATTTTATTAATTTATTTGATGCGAAAATTGATGGAAATGTAAATGAAGTGATACATGTAGATTATACTTCTTTAAAAGGTGGAATAAATGTTGATAAACTTGGTATACATACGATTAGATTTTATTCGGAAAATCCAAGTATCATGGAAAAAGAAGTAAGTGTATTAGTGACTCAAAAAGATATTCTAGAAGTGTGTGATCTTAATGATGATTATCAGTTTACAGCATATAATATAGTTATATCTGCTGATAAAGCAGAAAATATTACGAATGAGGATATTATAAAGTTATCACAAGCACAAATAATTCGTTTAAGTGATTTGGAAGAAATGGAAGTTATAGTTGAATCAACAACTTTACTTGCTGAAAGAGGAGAATATACAGCGAAACTAGTTATGAAAGAGAATCCTCAGATTTCTAAAACAATTATAATAAAAGTAGTAAAGGATTGTCCTTTGGTTGTTGAATATCAACAAAATGCAGAAGACTTTACAGTGAAACGTAGTGAACTTGCTAATTTAACCAAAGCAGATTATATTGCTCGTTCCAAAGCAGAAATAAAGAAAGCAGTTGATATGGATGCGGATTGCAATCCAATTTATGAGGCTTTAGAATTAGAAATTGATGCTTATCCAAAAGGGGATGAAGATGAGTTTTTTATGAGCTTTTCTGCAAAAGGTGAATATGGTATTCAAGTAGTTTCTAAAATTACGATTGTTGAAGATTCAAAGCCTAATCTAATTATTCAAAAAAATGATCTTGAACTTACACTTGAAGATTTAAATACAATCACAGCAGAAAAGTTGATTGAATTATTGGATATATCTTTTACAGTAGAAGATACTTTGAGTAGATCATTACCAACAGCAGCAGACGTTGTTATCAATGCAGAAGATTTAGACGCTTTAAAGAGTGTTTCGTCGGCTGGAGAATATTATGTAAGATTTACAGTGAATTATAAAGGGTATGAATACGATTCTAAAATCATGGTAACAATTGTGGATACTGGTAAAAAAGCTCCTGCTGTAGCTGGAAGTACAACGGCAAAAGGTAATAATATGACAGCTACATCAAATGCTGTAAATACTTCAGATCAAAAAAACACACCAGTTTATGCTCTGTTGTTATTGGCAAGTGTTATGATTTTGAAAAGAAATTATAAAACAGAAGAATAGGTATTAAAGCTGCAATAACGCAGCTTTTTTTATGAATGAACTCGGATGAAAATAAAATCATATTTATGTATTTATAGAGCTGTATTTATCATGGGTTTGAACTTGTGAAATAATTATTTTTTGCCTTTATTTTGACCCTTGTTTATGCTATACTAAATTCGTGATATATAAATACACAAGGAGGAATTTAGAAAATGCCAATTATTATTGATGTTTACGCTAGAGAAGTCATTGACTCTCGTGGAAATCCAACAGTTGAAGTTGAATTAACTACACAATCTGGAGCTTACGGACGTGCTATGGTTCCAAGTGGAGCTTCTACTGGAGAAAGAGAAGCACTAGAGTTACGTGATGGAGATAAAAGTCGTTTTGATGGAAAAGGTGTTACAAAAGCAGTAGCTAATGTTAACGATATTATTGCAGATGCAGTAATCGGATTAGACTGTACAGACCAATCATTAGTTGATAAGACAATGATTGAATTAGATGGAACTCCTGATAAATCAAAATTAGGAGCAAATGCTATTTTAGGTGTATCAATGGCTGCTGCAATTGCTGCTGCTGATTACTATGGAATGCCATTGTTTAAATACTTTGGTGGGTTTAATGGAAAAACATTACCTGTTCCAATGATGAATGTTGTAAATGGAGGATCACATGCTGATTCATCAGTAGATTTCCAAGAATTCATGATTATGCCAGTTGGAGCTAAAGATATCCAAGAAGCATTAAGAATGGGTGCTGAAACATTCCATGCTTTAAAAGCTGTTTTAAAGGCAAAAGGACAAGTTACTGCAGTAGGTGATGAAGGTGGATTTGCACCAAACCTAGAAAACAACGAAGCACCATTGAAAGTAATTATGGAAGCAATCGAAAAAGCAGGATACAAACCTGGAAAAGATATCATGTTAGCAATGGATGTTGCAGCTAGCGAATTCTATAATGCAGACAAAAATGTATACGAATTATCAAAATCAGGAACTGGAACAAAAACAACTGATGAAATGATTGATATGTATGCTGAATGGGTAGATAAATACCCAATCATCTCAATTGAAGATGGTCTTGGAGAAAACGACTGGGATGGATGGAAAAAACTTACAGATCGTTTAGGAGATAAAATTCAATTGGTTGGAGATGACTTGTTTGTTACAAACCCTAAAATTCTTAAAGAAGGAATTGAAAAAGGAATTGCAAACTCAATTCTAATCAAAGTAAACCAAATTGGTACATTAACAGAAACTTTCGACGCTATTGAAATGGCTAAGAAAGCAGGATATACTTGTGTGGTTTCTCACCGTTCAGGTGAAACAGAAGATTCAACAATTGCAGATATTGCTGTTGGATTAAACGCTGGTCAAATTAAAACGGGATCTATGTCTAGAACAGACCGTATCGCGAAATACAATCAATTATTAAGAATTGATGATGAAATTAATAGTCGTGGTGAAGAAAAGATTTCTGTTTACCCACAATTATCAGCATTCTATAATATTAAGAAGTAATTTAAAATACCCTTTTTAGGGTATTTTTACTTTATTGATAAAAAAACGAACTTTTTACCAATATAATGTGTCTTACATAATGGAAGATGCCCGCCCTCAAAAGATATAACATTCTTTTCATGGGGTATTTACAAAAAGCAGAAAATACTTCTGCTTTTTTAATTTGTTAGAGTATAAATCTAATAATAAAAAAGTTATGATTTAAGTTCTCATTTACTTGGAGATGGTATTGATGTAGTAAATTCTATGAATCTTTTATAAAAAACGTAGATAAATTCTAGGGCTTGTGAAGATTATAATTGATTTTTTATTGAAATTTACTTGGACTATGATATAATAGTATGGCAATGAAAGGAGGATGTTGAAATGTTAGATATTTTGTTAATGGTTGTTGCAGTAGCTATTATCGTCCTTTCGTTATTACAAAGTGGAAAATCTGACGGTATTAGCGGTGCCTTTACCGGAGGTGAGGGTTTGAACTTATTCGCTAATGTCAAAGAACGAGGACCTGAGAAAATAATAGCTAATATTACATTGGTTTTAGGAATTATTTTCTTTGTGTTAGTAATATTAATTAGACTATAAGAAAAGACCAATTGGTCTTTTTTTTAAAGAGAAGGGAGGGATAATAATGAACTATACGAATATGATATTAAATACCATTCAATCAAACAAATATAAGGGCTTAGATGTAAATGGGTTTAAAGAAGCATTTTCTGTTTCGTCAAGTCAGGAATTGACCCAATTGATGAAATCACTAAATCGTTTGGAAGATGAGTATATTATTATTCAAAATGAAAAGAATCAATATTTCCCTTTGGAGAAGTTAGGTTATTTTGTTGGAGTGTTGCGTAAAAATCCTAAAGGTTTTGGTTTTGTTGAAAATGATGAAATGAGTATATATGCAAATCGCTATGAAATTGTTAAGTATTTAGATGGTGATGAGGTGTTGGCTCGCATTATTCATAATCGAGATGATAGTATTGAATGTGAAGTCATTAAGGTGATTTCACATTCAAAACATACAGTTATAGGGGTAATTAAGAAGAAAAATAATCGGACATGGTTTTTACCAGATACACCGATGCCAAATCAGAAGTTTAAAATTCGTAATTTAAAAGATTTTAAATTAGTAAATGATACGAAAGTTCAATTGTATATTGAAAAGTTTGGAAAAACTTTAGAATGTACAATTTTGCAGATTATTGGTCATAAATATGATCCAGGAATTGATATTTTAAGTATTTTGTTGGAACATGATATTGAGCCTGCATTTCCTAAAGGTGTACTTCAAGAAGCAGATCAGATAAAGGAAGAAATTACAGAAGATGATAAAAAAGGTCGATTGGATTTACGTGATGAATTAACCATTACAATCGATGGCGAAGATTCAAAAGACTTAGATGATGCTATAAGCGTGAAACGTAAGGGCAAGAACTATGTGCTAGGCGTGCATATCGCTGATGTGTCTTATTATGTCAAAGAAGGAAGTTTGTTAGATAAAGAGGCTTATAAGCGCGGTACGAGTGTGTATGTAGTGGATCGTGTAGTACCAATGTTGCCTCATGTACTATCGAATGGAATTTGTAGCCTTAATGAAAAGGTAGAACGGCTTACTCTTTCATGTATCATGGAAATCAATCATCATGGAGAAGTTGTTGACTACAAGATTGCACCATCTTATATTAAAACAACAAGACGAATGACATATACAAATGTAAATCTTATTTTGAATGGTAATCAGAAAGTGCAAAAGAAATTTGATGATCTTTTAGAGATGCTGGATGATGCTAAGCAGCTTTCTATGATTTTAAGGAAACGGAAAGATGCCTTAGGTGAAATTGATTTTGATAAAAAAGAAAGTAAGATTTTAGTTGATAAACAAGGAAAAGTAAAAGATATTGTTTTACGTGAACGAGGAGAAGCAGAACGCATCATTGAAGATTTTATGATTGCAGCGAATGAATGTGTAGCAGCGCATACAAAGCATTTGGATATGCCGAGTATTTATCGTGTTCATGAGACACCAGATCCTAAGAAGATGCGTGAATTTGCACATTTAGTGAATACAATGGGGTATACTTTAAAAGCAGATGTAAATCATGTATATCCAAAGCAATTACAGCAATTGCTTAAGCAAGCACATAAAGATCCATCTTTTGATGTATTATCTACATACATGTTACGTAGTATGAGAAAAGCACGTTATGATCAAAATTGTCTTGGGCATTTTGGTTTGGGATTGCAAGAGTATACACACTTTACTTCGCCAATACGGAGGTATCCAGATTTAATCGTTCATCGTATGTTGAGAAAACATTATTTCAATCATGTTCATAATCTAGAAATGATTGAAAAAGATGAACACTTTATTGATGAAGCCAGCGAACATACATCAAAAATGGAACGTAATGCAGTAGAAGCAGAACGTGACGTAGAAGATATGAAGAAATGTGAATATATGGAAGCATATATTAATCATAAGTTCGATGGTGTTGTTTCTTCAATAACTAAGTTTGGGATGTTTGTGGAACTTGAAAATACAATTGAAGGACTAGTCCATATTTCTACTTTAAAAGATGATGTATATCACTATGATGATCGTGCTAAAGCATTAATTGCTCAGCATAGTGCAAAGCAATACAAAATGGGACAAAAAGTTAGAGTTAAAGTTATAGATGCGTCGAAGTTTAAAAAACAAATTGATTTTGAAATCATATAGGAGACGTTATGAAAAAAATACTAATCGTTACGTTGTCATTCTTATTAGTAGCTTGTTCTGGTGGAAAATCAGATAAAGTAGAAAATAAGAAAGAAGATAAGCAAGAAGTAAAAAAAGAGGAAATTGTAGATATTTCATTTTCTGCTGTTGGAGATAATTTAATTCATGAAGCAATTTATTATTATAATAGAGATGCAAATGGAAACTATAGCTTTGATGATATTTATACAAATACCAACTATCTTACAAAAGATGCTGATATTTCTTACATCAACCAAGAGACTATTTGTGGTGGAACGGAATTAGGGTTATCAGGCTATCCAACATTTAATGGGCCTTATGAAATTTTAGATGCTGTCCATAAAGCAGGATTTAATTGGTTGTCGGGTTCTAGTAATCATAGCTTTGATCGTGGCGAACAAGGGATTGTAAATGAGTTAAAGTATTTAGATAAATATCCTGATCTTACTGTGAGTGGAATTCAATCATCTGCCGATGCAGAGCGTTATCATATAAAGGAAGTTGATGGTGTAAAAGTTGGGATGATTGGATATACATATGGTTTAAATGGGTTTGAATTACCAGCAGGAAAAGAATATCTAGTCAATCTTATAGATTTGGATGTAATAAAAGCAGATATGGAACAATTAAATCAGATTAGTGATATCCAAGTTGTAAGTATGCATTGGGGCGAAGAATATCAGCTCGAAGAAAATGCTGAACAAGAAGAATTAGCACAATATCTTAGTGATTTAGGTGTAGATGTAATCATTGGTGGACATCCACATGTAATTCAACCTATGGATTATCTTAAAGGGGAAAATGGAAATGAAACATTGGTCATATATTCCCTAGGAAATTTCTTATCTGCGCAAGATGTAAATTATCGTATGCTTGGTGGCATGGCTCGTTGGACTATTAAATATAATAAAACAACAAAAGCGATTGCATTTGATGAAGTGGCATTTTGGCCAACCGTAACGTATATTTCAGATAATTTTAAAAACTATCGTACGTATGTATTGAAAGATTACACGGATGAATTAGCAAAAACACATACATTAACATCACAAAATCAAGATGTTACAAGACAATACTTTATTGATTTGGTAGAGTCGGTGATGAATGATAAAGTAGAAATCATATATTAGGAGGAAATGATGAGGAAAGTTATTACATATAATCGAAAAGCGAAACATGATTATTTTATTGAAGATACTTTTGAAGCTGGACTTGTATTACATGGGACAGAAATAAAATCAATTCGCAAAGGGTCAATTCAATTGAAAGAAGCATATATTTCGTTTATTGATCATGAAGCTTATATAAAAAACATGCATATTCCTCCTTATGAGTTTGGTAATATTTTTAATCATGATGAGACAAGGGATCGAAAATTGCTTTTACATCGTCATGAGATTAAAAAGCTTGAACAAAAGACAAGGTTACAAGGTTATACGATTGTACCTTTGTCTTTGTATTTGGAAAAAGGGAAAGCGAAGCTAGAAATTGCTTTGGCAAAAGGGAAGCATCTTTATGATAAACGAAATACAGAAAAACAAAGAGATGCAGATCGAATGATGCAAAAGGCAATCAAAAGATCTTATTAGTATGCTATAATAACTCTGTTATAGAAATATCCTGGGGCTGTAAAGGTTTCGACAGGAATATGTTTGGTATAAACTGCAGTCGTGTGATCCACGTTAATCATCAATCCAATTTAACTGGAAAAACTAAATTAGCTAACATCTTTGGTGGTAACCAAAGTGTTGCATTTGCTGCTTAATATAACCTAAAAACTGGTTGCAGCCAAATATCTTTGTGTAGCTTTCCACAAGATATTTTGTAAAGATGAAAGATAAGGTAGTTATTTGTTAGTCTAGGATACTACACGAAAATCAAATAGATTAGATTAATAGATTTTCTTTTGTTTGCTTGAAACTATTAATTATTAAAGTAAACTAAACTGTAGAGGTTTATACGTGGGACTATTTTTGGACGCGAGTTCGACTCTCGCCAGCTCCACCAATATGAAAATGACCCCTTAAATAAGGGGTTTTATTATGCTTAATTATAATTTGGTGTACTTTTGCATATGATTTGCAATAATTCCTATTTGAATCATGAGAATATTTTATTGCAGTATCGATTTTGTTATAATGAAGATATCAATAATCTAGAATTTGTGGAGGTATTAGAAAATGAAGAATATCTTGAAACTCTTAAGTGAAATTTTTGGCGAAATTGATTTCATGGATTCTAAAGTGCAATTTTTTTTCTTTTTCCTAGGAGTGGTAATATTTCTTTTTGTTATTGCGATATTTCTATATTTTAAATTATTTATATCGAAATCAAATAAACAGGATGTTGAATCAATTGATAAAGCAATCATCAGGTTGAAAAAAATTATGCTATTTGATAAGATTGTACTTTTTATTGTTGTAATAATTATATTTGTTTTAGGTGTTCTACATTTTTTTGAACTCATAGATATTTATCAGTATCCATTCAATATGGCTGCATTAGTGGCATTATCTTTAATACCTATTTTTCTTGTAGCTGTATTTGGAATAAGAGGAGGTATAAGTTCAAATCAACAAAAGTTAAATCAACTCAAAACGCTTAGAAAGTAAGTAATATTTTATGCACTTTCATGATGATAAAACTTGAATGTTAAGATACGTTGCTTGTGGCAACTAGTGGGCTCTCTTATAATAGTGATACAACTGAAAGAAAGGAGGTTATTCTTAATGTTAAACGAGAATATTAAAGCAATCAGAAAATCAAAAGGGCTTTCACAAGAAGAGCTCGCTATTAAGCTGAATGTGGTACGACAAACAATCTCTAAATGGGAGCAAGGATTGTCAGTTCCTGATTCTGATATGTTGATATCAATATCGGAAGTGTTTGAAACACCTGTAAGTACTTTGCTTGGAGAAACGATTCCTGAGACGAAAGTTGATGACATAAAAGCGATTTCCGAAAAATTGGAGATTATAAACTTACAACTTGCACAAAGGAAGGTTACAAGACGAAAAACCCTTTATTGGTTACTTATCCCATTGTGTGCCTTCATAGTAATAACTTTTGTGATCTTAACAGTATTAAATAGTCCTTACTTAGATTGGGATTATAATAATCCTGAAACCAGCGTTATTGGGGTAGCTTTTCATGCTTTTGAGTGGTTGTTTTTCAGATTAGCTCCAATCATACTTATAGGATCAATCATTGGAATTTTTTTAGTATGGAAGAAAGTATAAAATACGATATTTTTGGATATAGTTCAAACTTTAAAAGTTCAGTTGGTAGAGATGGACAGTTAATCAAATGTCGGATGAGATAAAAAATAGTTAAGAATCGCTTTTTAATCAAGCATTATAGGTATGGATGGAGGAAGAGCGTAAAATGAATGATATTCTTAAAATTATGATTTCCTATTGACACATTTTTAATTATGTGATATTTATAATATATAAGATATATAATAATATATCTTATAAGATTAAATATTTGGAAGAGATATCACGAAAAGAAAGGGATAAAAGGTGTAACTGTTTTTAGTAAACGGTTCGGAAGAAGTAAACAGAATTTTACTAGTAATTAAATATCTTTAATATGAAGTTATTTGAAGCGGTAAATCGCAACTAGTGAAAGATAAAGTATTAACTCTTTATGTCATATAGGATGGTCCAACAACTACCCCTACAATTAAAGCAAGAGATTCAAAATTATCAGTTTCTACACTCAATTGTTACCAATTGCTGCTTTCTCAATACTAATCCTTAAGTGACATGGGTAAAAGAGTTAAATAAAAAAAGGGAATTAAAGAATTCTCTTTTTTTATGTCATTGACTTGCTGCAAGAGTTACATTAAGATTAAATTATAAATGAAATATAAGGAGATACTATGAAACAAAAAATGAGAAAAGCATTCCAAAAATTTGAGGGTGGACTATTTAGTGAGGTAGAAAAAGCGGATGTTGGTGATTCATATCAAAAGCTGGGAGAACAAGGCGTTGATTTGATGGGGTGGGCAGATCCATATAATCCTGATTTTTCTCTTCCTGATCATGTATTAAAGGCGACATTGGATGCAGTTAATGCACCCCTTTCTGCACATTATACAGCACCAATTGGAAATGATGATCTTAAGGTTGCAATCGCAAAGAAGTTAAAAAGACAAAATGGTTTAGAAGTTGTTGCAAAACGCAATATTCTAATTACTCCTGGATCTGATTCAGGGTTGTATTATGCAATGCTCTCTTTTTTAGATGCGGAAGATGAAGTAATGATTCCAACACCATCTTATCCAAATAATTTTCAAAACGTGGAAATATTAGGTGCAAAGGCGATACCAATTCAATTGAAAGAGAAAGATGATTTTCAAATTGATATTAAAGAGTTTGAAAAACGTCTTACACCAAAAACAAAAATGGTAGTTTTAACACATCCAAATAATCCAACGACAACAGTGTTTAATGAATCTTCATTGTTTCAATTAGCAGACTTTATTATTAAAAATGATTTAATTTTAGTATGTGATCAAGCATTTGAAGATTTCACATATGAAAATAAAATGATTACCCCTGCATCATTACCTGGTATGTGGGAACGTACCATTACTGTTTTTTCAGTATCAAAAGGAATGGGATTTAGTGGTTATCGAGTGGGCTATTTAGTTACAAATGATGTAATTATGGATGCTTTATATGGGGCTGCAGTTAGTGTTTTAGGAGCGACAAATAGTATTGCTCAAGTAGCAGTATTGGCAGCATTTGAAGATCAAAGTTTCATGAAAGCATTCGAAAACTCATTTGATTATCGACGTAAAAAAGCTTATGAAATTTTGAATCAAATTCCTAATGTTTCAATGAAGCTTCCAGAATCTGGTTTCCTTTGTTGGGTTGATGTATCAAAACTTGGCAATGCTTCAGACATTGTATCTTATTTGATTCAACATGCGAAAGTATGTGTGAATGATGGTATTAATTATGGGCCTGGAGGAGAAGGTCATATCCGGATTGTCTTAGGAGTATATAAAGATGATGAGCGGGTGGTTGATGCTTTACGAAGAATTAAATCAGCTCTAATTGATTATCAAAAATAGTAAATAAAAATGAATATTGTTGTTTTCGAATTTTAACTTTTAGTTTGTGAAAACGCTTGCAATCTAAAATTAAGTATGGTAGTATGACAGTGTAAGTTGGATAGTGATTGTTTTACAAGCTAAACCTATTTACTCATTATAATATGTTTTTATATTATTTGGGTGAATGGGTTTTTATTATTTTAGAAAGAGGTTCATATTATGAAAATAGAGAAAATCTTGAATAATAATGTGGTTGTAATTCACGATGAAAAAGGGCTTGAAAAAATTGTAATGGGGCGTGGGCTAGCTTTTAAAAGAAAAGTTGGCGACGAGATTGATGCGAATATGGTAGATAAAGAATTCTATATGGCTAATCATGATGTCAATAGTAGATTTCAAGAATTAGTTGTAGATATTCCGCTTGAGTATTTGGAATTGGGAGAAGATATTGTAAAGTTTGCGAAAACACATTTGGGACGTAAACTTAATGACTCCATTTACATATCTATAGTAGACCATATGTATACAGCAATCGTAAGATTTCAAGAGGGAATAGTTGTGAAAAATGCATTGTTATGGGATACCAAAAGGTTCTACCCAGATGAATTTGAAGTTGGGAAACAAGCATTGGATATGATAGAAGAAAAGTTTAAAGTGCGTTTGCCAGAAGATGAGGCAGGGTTTATTGCCTTACATATTGTAAATGCACAAATGGAAGAAGAAATTGAAGATGTTTATGAAATTACGAAAGTAATGCAAGAAATTTCAAATATCGTAAAGTACTTCTTCAATGTAGAATTTGATGAAGATTCAGTTTATTTCTATCGTTTTATCACACATTTAAAGTTTTTTGCGCAACGTTTGATAAATCATAATACGTATGCGAGTGAAACTGAGGATGATTTATTGGAAGTGATAAAAGTTAAATATAGAAATGCATATGAATGTGTTGTTAAGATTACGCAGTTTATCGCAGAAAAATATGATTATGTATTATCCAACGAAGAACAACTATATCTAACCATTCATATAGAAAGGGTTATATATAAGAGTGATAAGTAGATGAATAAAAGAATAGTATTTTTAGATATTGATGGAACTTTGTGTTTAGATGATGCTACAACGGTACCAAATAGTGCAATTGAAGCATGTCAAAGAGCTAGAGAAAATGGACACAAATTATATTTATGTACAGGAAGATCAAAACCCGAAATATTCGATCATGTAATGGATATCGGATTTGATGGAATCATTGGAGCGGGCGGTGGTTTTTGTGAGAGTGATGGAAAAACGATTTTTCATGAACGAGTAGCAAAAGAAGAAGTCGTTCATGCTGTAGATTATTTCACTTCAAATAAAATTCCTTTTTATGTAGAAAGTAATGGTGGATTGTATGCAGGTCCAAGATGTAAGAATCGCTTAGAATATCTACTTTATGGAGATGTTCTAAATGATATGGATGCAAAACGTCAAAAAGAAGAAAATCCACATCCGTTTATTGAGGAATTAATTGATGGAGAAGACAATTTATATCGCGAAGATGTAAACAAAATATGTTTTTTAGGAAATGAGAGAATTTCATTTGAAAAGATAAAGAAAGAATTTGAAAATCAATATGAGGTTATTCACTGTACCGTACCTGCTTTTGGTTCTAACAGTGGTGAATTAGCAGTTGCTGGAGTGAGTAAGGCAAGTGCAATTGATAAGTTATTAACATATTTGAAACAAAAAGATGCATCAACGATTGCAATCGGTGATGGAACGAATGACATTGATATGTTTCAATATTGTGATATTGGTATTGCCATGGGGAATGCCAAGCAAGCTTTAATTGATATAGCAGATGATGTGACAAAACGTCATGATGAAGATGGTATTTATGAAGCATTTAAGAAATATCAATTAATTTAAGAAAGTAAGTAAAAGCAGAAAGGAGGCATTTGTTAATAAGAAAAGCTTTAGTTATAAAATCATTAGTTATGGATGGTGACATTAAGTTGGCCAAACCTTCAGATTTCATATTAAAAACTATTTAAGAACAGAAAGATGGAGGTAATTAAAAATGGGAAAATATGAACAATTAGCAAAAGATATTGTCAAGAACGTTGGTGGAAAAGATAATATCAACAGTTTAACACACTGTATTACAAGATTACGTTTTAAATTAAAAGATGAATCATTAGCAAACGATGATGTTTTAAAAAACATGAATGGTGTCGTTACGGTAATGAAAAGTGGAGGACAATATCAAGTAGTTATTGGAAACCATGTACCAAAAGTATACGATGAAGTAGTAGAAGTTGCAGGAATTGCAGCAGATACACAAGCAGCAGGTGGAGAAAAAATGGGTCCATTCAATCGCTTGATTGATATTATTAGTGGATCATTCCAACCATTCTTAGGGGCATTATGTGCTGCTGGTATGATCAAGGGATTAAACGCATTATTGGTTTTCTTAGAATTATATACAAATACATCAGGTGTATATTTAATGTTGAACGCAATTGGAGATGCATTATTCTATTTCTTACCAATTGTAGTAGGTTATACATCAAGTAAGAAGTTTGGTTTAAATCCAATGGTAGGTATGGTAATTGGGGCAGCATTGTGTTACCCAAGCATTCAAGGATCTGTATTGAATGCAGCTGACCCTTTAGGTAAAGTATTGGATATTAGCTATTCAACTACATTCTTAGGAATTCCATGGGTAGCAAATGACTATACAAGTAGTGTTGTACCAGTACTTGTAATTGTAGCATTTGCAGCACAACTACAAAAATTGGGTCAAAAATTTATTCCAGAAGTTATTCAAAACTTCTTTGTACCATTCTTTGTATTATTAATTGCATTACCAGTAGGATTCTTAGTAATTGGACCAATTGTATCAATTCTTACAAACTTATTAGGTGATGGATTCACATGGTTGTTTGCTACATCTCCAATAGTTTATGGATTGGTTGTTGGATTCTTCTGGCAAGTACTTGTAATCTTTGGATTACACTGGAGTATCATTCCATTAGCAATGATTAACTTAGGTACATTTGGATATGAACAAATTCTAGGTGGAATGTTTGGAGCAAGTTTCTCACAAACAGCAGTAGTAGCAGCAATGTACTTCAAATTAAAAAATCCAAAAGAAAAAGAATTGGTGGTTCCAGCTGTTATATCAGGAATTTGTGGAGTAACAGAACCGGCAATTTATGGATTATCACTGCCACACAAGAAACCATTTATTTTCTCAATGATTGGTGGAGCTGCAGGTGGTGTAATAATGGCAGTAATGAATGCAAAAGCATATGTAATGGGAGGACTTGGAATCTTTGGAACAGTAAGTTACATTTCTCCTGAAGGAGATGCAAGTGGAATGTGGATTTCATTCTTATGTATTGCAGTATCTATGGTGATTGGATTTGTATTGACAATTCTTTTCTGGAAAGATGATACAGTCGTAGAAGATGTTAATGTAGAAGAGATGAATTTAGAAGTAAAAAAAGAAGTTGTTGGTAGTCCTATTAAAGGATCAATCATATCACTTTCAAAAGTAAAAGATGATGCATTTGCACAAGGAACTTTAGGAAGAGGAATTGCAATTGAACCAACTGAAGGGAAAGTAGTTGCACCATTTGATGGAACAGTTACAACTTTATTTCCAACAAAACATGCAATTGGATTGGTATCTGATAATGGAATGGAATTATTAATTCACATTGGATTGGATACGGTACAATTAGAAGGAAAACACTTTGATGCGAAAGTAAAACAAGGTGATAAAGTAAGAAAAGGACAACTATTGCTTACATTTGATATGGATGCAATTAAAGAAGCAGGATATAATTTACAAACACCAGTTGTTGTAACAAATACAAAAGATTACTTGGATTTATTAGAAGTACAAACAGATAAAGTATCAACAGGTGATGAATTAATTACTGCAATTATTTAAGATGATGATTCAAAAGCATTAGATCTCTAATGCTTTTGATTTTTCTAAATGAAAGAGAGGTATAACATGGGATTTAGAAAAGATTTTTTATGGGGTGGAGCTACAGCTGCCAACCAGTGTGAAGGTGGATATAATGAAGATGGAAGAGGACTAGCAAATGTTGATGTTGCACCAACGGGTCCAGATCGTTTCAAAGTGATTTCTGGAGAAATGAAGATGTTTGATTTTGATGATAAATATTTTTATCCAGCAAAAAATGCAATTGATATGTATCATCATTATAAAGAAGATATCGCATTGTTTGGAGAAATGGGATTCAAAACATATCGTTTGTCAATCGCATGGTCAAGAATTTTCCCAAAAGGCGATGAAAAAGAGCCTAATGAAGCAGGACTAAAGTTTTATGAAGACTTATTTAAGGAATGTCATAAATATGGAATTGAACCACTTGTAACAATTACACATTTTGATTGTCCAATGCATTTAATTGAAAAATATGGTGCATGGAGAAGTAGAGAGTTAATAGGATTCTATGAAAATCTATGTAATGTTATTTTTAGAAGATACAAAGGGTTAGTAAAATACTGGCTTACATTTAATGAAATCAATATGATTTTACATGCACCATTTATGGGCGCAGGATTATATTTTGAAGCTGGTGATAATAAAGAGCAAGTAAAGTATACTGCAGCGCATCATGAACTTGTTGCTAGTGCTTTAGCTACTAAGATTGCTCATGAAGTAGATCCAGAAAACATGGTAGGTTGTATGTTGGCTGCTGGAGATACATATCCTTATTCATGTGAACCACATGATGTATGGAAAGCAATGGAGGCAAATAGAGAAAACTATTTCTTCATTGATGTTCAATCAAGAGGAGCATATCCTGAATATGCATTAAAAGAATTGGAAAGAAAAGGAATTAAAATACCTTTTGTTGAAGGAGATGAAGAAATCTTAAAAGAACACACCGTTGACTTTATTTCGTTCTCATATTATTCATCAAGATGTACAAGTGCAGATCCAGAGATCAATGCGAAAACAGAAGGAAATATTTTCGCTTCGCTTAAAAACCCACATCTTGAAGCAAGTGAATGGGGATGGCAAATTGATCCATTAGGCTTAAGAATTACAATGAATAGTTTGTATGATCGTTATCAAAAACCATTGTTTATTGTTGAAAATGGACTAGGTGCAGTAGATACACCAGATGAAAATGGATATGTGGAAGATGACTATCGCATTGATTATATGCGAGAACATATTAAAGCAATGAAAGAAGCGGTAGAACTTGATGGAGTAGATTTATTAGGTTATACAATGTGGGGACCAATTGACTTAGTAAGCGCAGGAACAGGGGAAATGAAAAAGCGTTATGGATTTATTTATGTAGATCGTGATAACGAAGGAAATGGAACTTTAAAGCGTAGTAAAAAGAAGAGTTTTGATTGGTATAAAAGAGTTATTGCAAGCAATGGGGAAGAGCTAGATTAATCTAGTTCTTTCTTTTTTAAAAAGTAGTAAAAACACTTGACTGTATAGTAACTATACGGCTTATCATAATAATATGAACATTTGTTTTAAATGTGGTAAAAAAGCTTGAAAGGAGTACTTATGAAAAAGTTAAAAATTGCAACGATTGGTGGAGGAAGTAGTTATACACCAGAGTTGATTGAAGGGTTTATTAAACGTAAAGAAGAATTGAATATTGGTGAGATTTGGTTAGTAGATATTGAAGATGGACAAGAGAAGTTAAATATTGTTGGAGCAATGGCAAAACGTATGGTTAAGGCTGCGGGGTTGGATTGGAAAATTCATTTAACGTTAGATCGTGAAGCAGCACTTAAAGATGCTGATTTTGTTTCTACACAGTTTCGTGTAGGGCTACTGGATGCACGTATTAAAGATGAAAGAATTCCTCTTAAATATGGAATGTTAGGACAAGAGACAAATGGTGCAGGAGGGATTTTTAAAGCGTTAAGAACCATTCCTGTAATTATGCAAATCATTGATGATATGCGAAGACTTTGTCCTGATGCTTGGTTGATTAATTTTACAAATCCAAGTGGAATGGTTACAGAAGCAGCAATTAAGCATGCAGGCTGGGAGAAGACGATTGGATTATGTAATGTTCCAATTGTACATATGAATATTGCGAATGCATATAAAGGATTACCACCTTTTAGTAATGAATTGTATTTTAAATTTGCAGGTTTGAATCACTTCCACTGGCACCGTGTATGGGATAAAGAAGGAAATGAAATAACACAAGAAATTATTGAAAAGCAATACAATACAGATGGCAATGCATTTGCGAATGTAGAAGATGTACCAGAAGGAGTAAAAAATATTCCTCAAATTCCAATTGATTATGAATTGTTGAAGCATCAAGGAATTCTTCCTTGTATGTATCACCGTTACTATTATATTTCAGAGACAATGTATGACTTGGAAAAAGAAGAGTATGAAAAAAATAATGTTAGAGCACAGCTTGTAAAAGCAACTGAAGAAAGATTATTTGAGTTATATAAAGATGAAAACTTAGATTATAAACCAGAAGAACTTAATGAACGTGGTGGAGCATTCTACAGTGATGCAGCTTGTGAAGTAATGGCATCTATTGTGAATGATAAGCGTACACTTATGGTTGTAAGTACAGCGAATAAAGGTGCTATTGATGATCTTCCTTATGATTGTGTAGCAGAAGTGTCTTCTTACATTACTGCACATGGTGCAGAACCTCTTAGATGGGGTAAGTTTGATAGTGCTCCAAGGGGAATGTTACAAGTACAAAAAGCAATGGAAGAGTGTGCAATTAAAGCAGCACTTAGTGGTAGTTATGAAGCATTAAAAGAAGCATTTATGATTAACCCATTAATTGAAAGTGGGGATACAATGATTGCTGTGATGAATGAATTACTAGTAGCTCATAAAAAATATTTACCACAATTTAAGGATGTTATTAAAACATTAGAAGCAGATGGAGTTAAATATGAGTAAATTCCCAAAGAACTTTTTATGGGGTGGAGCAACAGCTGCAAACCAGTGTGAAGGGGGATGGCAAGAAGGTGGGAAAGGACCTAGTGTTCAAGACCATAAACGTGGTGGAGGATTACATAAAGAGAGATTATTCGATGATCCGATTTTGAAAGATCAATATTATCCATCACATGTAGCAATTGACCACTATCATCATTATAAAGAAGATATAGCTCTGTTTGGTGAGATGGGGTTTAAAGTATATCGATTATCTATCAACTGGAGTAGAATTTTTCCCGAAGGTGATGAAGAAGAACCAAATGAAGAAGGTTTAAAATTCTATGATGCTATTTTTGATGAATGTCATAAATATGGTATTGAACCTTTAGTAACATTAAGTCATTTTGAAATTCCAATGGGAATTGTGAAAAAATATAATGGCTTTAGTGATCGAAGAGTTATTGATTTCTTTGTGCATTATGCAACAACAGTAATGAAACGTTATAAAGATAAGGTGAAATATTGGCTTACTTTTAATGAAATAAATTTTGGTATGATGGAACATGGTGGTTTAATCGTATTAGGTTTATTAGATGAAAATACCGTTCAACATAAACCAGTAAAGGATAATCCACAAGCACGTATGCAAGCTTTACATCATGTGTTTTTAGCTAGTGCAAAGGCGGTAATTGAAGGGCATAAAATCAATCCTAATTTTATGATTGGTAATATGATAGCACATCTTACTTTTTATCCATTAACATCAAAACCTGAAGATATATTAAAGGCTCAAACCATGGATAATCTAATTAATAATGTTTGTGGTGATGTACAAGTATTAGGTGAATATTCTTACTTTGCAAAAAAGTATATGAAAGATAATGGAATTACTTTGCAAATGGAAGAAGGCGATGAAGAACTTTTAAAAGCAGGGACAGTAGATTTCTATACTTTCTCTTATTATATGAGTGTATGTGTTAGTACCGAACAAGGGCATGAATTATCAATGGGTAATTTAATGGGTGGAGTAAAAAACCCATATCTTGAATCTAGTAAGTGGGGATGGCAAGTAGATCCAGTTGGTTTGCGATATACATTGAATAAACTTTATGATCGTTATCATGTGCCATTGATGGTAGTTGAAAATGGTTTAGGAGCAGAAGATGTAGTAGAAGCGGATGGAAGTATTCAAGATGACTATCGCATTGACTACATGAGAAAGCATATCAATGAGATGGCCAATACAATTGATGATGGTGTTGACTTAATTGGATATACAATGTGGGGTCCAATTGATATTGTAAGTGCAGGTACTGGAGAAATGAAAAAACGTTATGGATTTATCTATGTGGATAAAGATAATGATGGTAATGGTACCTTAGAACGTAAGAAGAAGAAATCATTTGATTGGTATAAGGAAGTAATTGCCACAAATGGCGAAAAATTATAGAAGGAGGAAACAAATGAATACATTTCCAAAAGGATTTTTATGGGGTGGAGCTACAGCTGCCAACCAGTGTGAAGGTGGATATTTAACAGGTGGAAAAGGATTATCAATTTCTGATATTTGTACAGGTGGGTCAAGAACCCAAGCAAAGAGAATTACTCCTGTATTAGAAGAGGGTACTTTTTATCCATCACATGAAGCAATTGATATGTATCATCATTACAAAGAGGATATTGCAATGTTCGCAGAAATGGGATTTAACGTATATCGTTTCTCAATTGCATGGACACGTATTTTTCCAAATGGTGATGAAACAGAGCCAAATGAAGAAGGTCTTAAATTTTATGATAGTATGATTGATGAGTGTTTGAAACATGGCATTGAACCACTTATTACAATTTCACACTATGAATTACCATATCATTTATCAAAAGAATATGGTGGATGGGCAAATCGTAAATTAATTGATTTCTTTATGAATTACTGTACAACGATATTTAAACGTTATAAAGGAAAAGTAAAATATTGGCTAACATTTAATGAAATTAATGGAGCAATGGGAAAACTTGGAGGGTTTCTATCATTGGGTATTTTGAATGAAGGAACAAAAGACTTTATGAATCAAGCAGATGATCCTCAAAAGAGATTCCAAGGATTGCATCACCAATTTGTAGCAAGTGCAAAAGCTGTTAATTTGGCGCATGAAATAGATGCTAACAATAAAGTAGGAAATATGATTATTTATGCAACGACATATCCATTAACATGTAATCCTGATGATGCGATTGCAGCACAAAGGAAAAATCAAGATTTCAATTATTATTGTACAGATGTACAAGTAAAAGGTCAGTATCCTACTTTTGCACAACGTGTTTGGGATGAAAATGGTGTGAAAATTGAAATGAAAGATGGGGATTTAGACATCATTAAAAAGGGTACTGTAGATTTCATTTCACTTTCTTACTATATGTCTAGTTGTGCAAGTGCCAAACCTGATGAACAAGGAGAAGGGAATTTACTTGGTGGATCACCTAACCCTTACTTGGAAGCTAGTGAGTGGGGATGGCAAATTGACCCAGAAGGACTTCGTTATGCATTGATTGATTTGTATGATCGTTATCGTGTACCACTAATGGTAGTAGAAAATGGTCTAGGAGCGATTGATAAGATTGAAGATGATGGTACAATACAAGATGATTATCGGATTGATTATTTACGCAAACATATTGTTGCTATGAAAGAAGCAATTCAAGATGGCGTTGATTTACGCGCCTTTACACCTTGGGGATGTATTGACTTGGTAAGTGCATCAACTGGTGAAATGGCAAAACGTTATGGATTTATTTATGTTGAAAAGTATGATGATGGAAGTGGTGACTTTTCAAGAAGAAAGAAAAAATCATTTGATTGGTATAAAGAAGTAATAGCATCAAATGGTGAGGATTTATAATAAGACAGGCTTAGGCCTGTTTTTAATTTCTAATAATTATTGACAAACTTGTAAGCGCTTGCTAATATATTATTAAGGATTGTAACTCTTTGAGGCATTACCTTAGGACTAATGGATTTTTATCTATGGTTTAAGGGGGTGACTTTGAAGAGTTTTTATTATTTGGAGGTTTGTACATGTTTAAAATGTTTAAGAAAAAAGAATCAGACTATAATGTATATTCACCAGTAGATGGTGAAGCGATGTTGTTGGAAGAAGTAAATGATCAAGTTTTTTCAACAAAAATGATGGGCGAAGGCGTTGGCTTTAAATTAAAAAGTGGTGAAGTGTGTTCACCTTGTGATGGGAAAATTACACTTATTGCTCCAACCAAACATGCGTTTGGAATAGAGGCCGATAACGGTATGGAAATCTTAGTTCATATTGGTTTAGATACAGTGGAACTTGGTGGAAAAGGTTTTGAAGTATTACAACAACCAGGAACTAGAGTGACGAAAGGTACAGCAATTATTCGTGTTGATCTTGCTTTTATGGAAGCAAATAACGTAGATTTGATAACACCAATGATTGTTACCAATGCGATACCTTTTGCTTTAGAAGACAATGTAATTGGAAATGAAGTATCGAAAGGTGAAACGTTAATTATTCATAAAGAGAAGTAGGTTGAGGAGAAATGTATGAAGGCAATAAGAAAAATAAATAATAATGTAGCAGTATGTCTAGATAAAAATAATAAAGAATTGATTGCCTTTGGTAAAGGGATAGGATTTCCATCTATGCCTTACGAAATAACGGATTTGAATTCTATCGATATGACTTTTTATAGATTAAATGCACAATTTTATAATCTTTTACAAGAGATACCTGAAGATGTTTTTGAAGTAAGTGCTAACATTGTCACAAAAGCACAGGAAACATTAAATAAGAATTTAAATCCTAATATTGTATTTAGTTTAGCAGACCATATTAATTTTGCGATCGTTCGAATGAAAAACTATAAGAAGATGAAATTCGCCTTTTCATATGATGTAGAGCAGTTATATCCAGAAGAAACTGCAATTGGGAAATATGCATTAAGTCAAATTCAAAGTAAACTCTATATTAGTTTACCTGAATCAGAAGTAACAAATATTGCTTTGCATTTTGTAAATGCAGAAGAAGAAACGTTGGCTGAAGATGAAGGAGATAAGATAGAGACAATGATTGAAGAGATTACTTCGATGATTGAAAACTCGTTTGCTTTGGAAATTAAACGAAAAGAGTTTAATTATAATCGATTTGTTATGCATCTAAGGTACTATCTGAAACGGATCCAAGAAAAAGAACAATTCATGGATAATTGTGATGATTTAATTGTATTTATGCAAGAAGAAAGACCTGAAATTTATGAATGTGCAATGAAAATATCATCCTATATCGATGATGAGTTACATGCAGAGAGTACAAATGATGAAATCTTATATTTGATGATTCATATTAATCGAATTATCAATAAAGAAGATTAAAAAATATCCACATGGTTACTAGTGCCATTAAAGGATTATAGAAATTTTGGTGAAAAATGTGGAGGAAAAAAGAATGAGTAAGAAACAAGAATATCAAGTATTAGCAACAGAAATTTTAAAAGCTGTTGGTGGAAAAGAAAATGTTATGCAAGTTACACATTGTATGACGAGATTACGTTTTAATTTGAAAGATGAAAGTATTCCAAATGATGAAGAAATAAAAAGTATAAAAGGTGTCATTGGTACAATTCATGCTGGAGGACAATTACAAATAATTATTGGTCAAACAGTTGAAAAAGTATACAACTGTATTCGTGAAGAAGGCGGTTTTGAAGAGAGTAAGACAATTGATGAAAATCTTGATGTAAAGAAAAAGATAACATTAAAATCAATTGGAAATGGAATCATGGATGGTTTAGCTGGTAGTTTAACACCAATTATTCCAATGATTATGGCAGCATCAATCTTTAAGATGTTAGTAGCTGTATTAGGTCCAGATATGTTGAATGTATTGAGTACAACAAGTGACCTATATGTATTGTTTACATTTGTTGGAGATGCAGGATTTTATTTCTTTCCTGTTATTGTAGGATATACAGCTTCTAAGAAGTTTGGTGTAACCCCAGTGCTAGGAATGTTTTTAGGAGCAATTATGCTACATCCAACATTTATGGCAATGGCGGTAGAAGGAAGCAAGTTTACAGTATTTGGAATTCCTTCAAGTCCACAGGTGTATTCAAGTACCATTTTACCGATTATTATGTCGGTATGGGTAATGTCATATGTGGAAAAATTCTTTAAAAAGATTTTACCAGATATGTTAAGAGTTATTTTTGCACCAACTCTTACCATAACGGTAATGTTGCCAATTGCATTATGTGTATTAGGTCCAGCGGGATCTTTCTTGGCAGACTATGTAGCAGAGTTCTTATTAGGCTTTGGCGATATTGGTGGTTTTCTAGCAATTGCAATTATTGCAGCATTATGGCAATTCTTAGTTATGAGTGGAATGCATATTGTGATGATTACTACAATGATTTTATTATTCTCTAATGCAGGATATGAAAACTTAGTAAATCCTGCAGCGTGTATTGCAAGTATCTCTGTTGCAGGTATGTGTTTAGGAGCTGCGTTAAAAATTAAAAATAAAGAACAAAAATCTTTAAGTTTTGGATACTTTATCACTAGTATTATTGGTGGAGTTACAGAACCTGGAATGTATGGTATTGGAATGAAATATAAACGTCCATTCTTAGGAATGATGGCTGGAGGATTTGTAGGTGGTCTTTATGCAGGGTTATTAAATGTGGGAACTTATGCTTTAGTACCAGTAGCGAGCTTCTTGTGCTTAACTAGCTTTGCTGGAGGTCCAACATCCAATTTAGTTCATGGTATTATTGCTAGTGTGATTGCATTTATTGTATCTGCAGCAGTAACATACCTATTTGGATTTAAAAAGGATGAGGTGGATATACAAAAACAATAGAGTGAGGTAAAGTATGAAAATTATTATTAGAGCAGATGATTTAGGATATTCGGAAGCAGTAAATTATGGAATTGAAAAATCAGTGAAACATGGAATTATTAAAAATGTTGGTTTCATGGTAAACATGGATGCTAGTAAACATGGAATAGATTTGTTGAAAGATGTGGATGTTTGTTTGGGACAACATACAAATATTTGTGTAGGTAAACCAATTTGTGATCCTTCATTAATTCCTAGCATTACGAATGGAAAAGGTGAGTTTAAATCTTCAAGAGAATATCGTGAAGCCAAGGAAGATTTTGTTGATTTGGATGAAGTGATTATGGAGATTGAAGCCCAATACCAAAGATATAAAGAATTGGTAGGTAGAGAACCAGAATATTTTGAAGGTCATGCAGTAGCAAGTGATAATTTTCTAAAAGGACTTGAAATTGTTGCCAAGCATCATGGATTAAAGTATAGTGGGTTTGATTTTGGAGATGAATCAATTATAATGGTAAATGATAAGAAGGTATATTTGTGGATGGATTCTACAACTAATCCAAATTATGATCCATTTATTACTTTAAAGAAGATGGTAAAGAATGCCCATGAAGATGCATACGATATGCTAGTGTTCCATCCAGGATATTTGGATGATTATATATTGAAGCATTCTTCACTTACTATACCAAGAACATTAGAAGTAGAAGCATCATGTTCAAAAGAAGTGAAAGATTGGCTAAAAGAGAACAATATCAAACTTTATACTTACAATGATATTTAATAAAACAAGAAATATATTATGAAAAGAATTAGCGTTTGCTAATTCTTTTCATAATATATTTCTTGTTTAATTTCTAATTCTTTTTCATCACCTTGTAAGGTTTTAATAATTAACAAAGCAAAGTCGATAACGGCTGCAGCACTTCTACCTGTAATTAACTTATCATCAATTGCGGTGTACATGTCAATATAAATACCTCCAAAGTCTTCATTCATACTTGTAAAGCAAGTATAATATTTGTTTTTAAGATATCCCATACGACCTAATATCGTTGGCGCAGCACAGATAGCAGCAACATACTTGTCTTTATCAAAGAAGTGTTTAATCACTTGTTTAACATCCTCATTATCTTCAAGCTCGCGATAATGAGGACCTCCTGGAAGGAATAAACAATTGTAGTGATTAAAATCCAAGTCTTGCAAATTATGAAGCTTAGAGATGGTGTTTTGGTATTTTCCTGTAGCCTCAGTACCATGAATTGTGTACACATCAACTTCTAGACCTGAACGTCTTAATAAAGCAATTGTACCAATTGCTTCTACTTCCTCAAAACCATTTGTTAGAATACATAATATTTTCATATTTTTCCTCCTACCATTTATATAAATTTATTATATCATGAGACTAGAATATGCTATAATAATAACGCATGTGCCTGTGGCGCAATTGGATAGCGTTTTTGATTCCGATTCAAAAGGTTGCAGGTTCGAGTCCTGTCAGGCACGCCATATACAAAAATAACTCCTATTTTAGGAGTTTTATTTATGTCGACTGTCTTTTAGAATGATTTTTGATAAATTATTAATTATACTTTCTAAATCAATTTAACCTTCTTTTCTATTAACTCCACTTAACTATCCAAAAATTCCAATAAATTGTCAATTTTTCCAAAGTGTTACCAAATGTCACGTTTCACCGACCATTTTTATCTGTTTTCCCACAAGAAAATATTTCTATGATATACTTTTGTCATTGAATTAAATATGATTAAAGAAATATTTGGTAAAAGGAAAAAAGGAGAGTTCAATGGGAAATGAATTATTAATAATGTTGATTATGTTATCTAGTATTTGCATATTTGATGGATTTCGTATTAAGGCGGAAGAAATGTATTCACAAGGTAAAATGTTTATAAAAACGGTATATGCTAATTGGGTTATTAATATTAGAGTATCAGTAACCATAACTACAAAATCTAGACCACAACATATACTCACTATTGAAAATGAAAAAAATTAAATACATAATATCTATACTCATCTTATTTTTAGTATCATGTGAATCAAAAACGGAATCTTTGTATATTTCATTTACATTAACAAAAGAAGAAAATAATGAATTAATAAGTGAGGTTTATTATATTGATTTACAAACAGAGGAAGTAAAAAAAATAGTTGAAGTTCCATATACGTCACAATATCCTCTAACTGCATATAGTAAAAGAGAAAATGTGGTCTACTATACAGCAAAAGATGAAACTGGAAATGCAGATCAAGTGTATAAATATGATTTAGAAAAACAAGAAATTACTCAATTAACTGATAGTTTCTTTGCTATAAACTATATCATACCAACTGACACAAAAATATTTATAGGCGGAATTCCATTGAATGCCAACCATTTTTCAGTAAGACCTTTTGTGTATGATATTGACACAAAGAGATTAAAAGACTTAACTTGGGATGAAGACTTAAATTTTTCTTTTATCAATTATGACCCAGTTAATAATGATTATATTGCATCTGCATATTCATCAACAGACGAAAAGTTAAGAATTTCTAATCAAGATATTAAACCATATGAACCAGGAACAAACTATCTTTACAGATTTAATGAAAGTAATCATAAGCAGTTATTGAAAAGCGATGGAATTGAAATTGATGCTGTAGCAATTAATGGTGATAATAACTATTTTTCAAATCAAAGAACATTTCTTCATAGAATAAAATCAAGTAAATCAGAAAAGGATTATGAAAATCTGGATTGGGATAATTGGTCGTATGAAGCACTTATTTATGTTGATGATAAATATGCTTACTTTATAAATGATAGAACAATATTTAAATATGATATAGACAGCAAAGAAAATAAAGTGATTTTTGAAGATAACAAAGATGAAAGAAAAATTAATAACGCAATTATTTTGTCAGAATGAATTATAAATATTTGGGCTAGGTTTTCCTAGTCCTTTTTAGTGCTTTTATATACGATACATTAATTGATCTAAATGATAATATTGGTATAAAGGGAACATTAATATTATTGAATAACTATACCTATTTTTGGATATAATTGATATGAAAGATCTAAATCAAATAGAATTGAATAGTAAAAAAAAGTAGTATATAATAGGATTTGGAAACCTTTGATAGAATAAACTAATTTTGAATCTGTCAGGCACGCCATATATGCCTCCGTAGTTAAATGGATATAACAAGCCCCTCCTAAGGGCTAGTTGTGAGTTCGATTCTCGCCGGGGGTGCCATAAAAAAATAAAGCTGAAATTCTTTGTATCAAGGAATTCAGCTTTTCATTTTTCTATCATAAAAGTGTTTTTCGTACACTAACTTCTTTAGAAACTAATTTATCTATATGTTCTGCATTTTCATTTGTCAATTGAAAGAACATTCCATCATTTCTACATTTTTTATGTATATCACCATTTAGGTTATAAACAAATCCTCGAACACAAACAGGACTACAAGCATTAGGATCGATAAGTCTTGCACAGTCACGGGACATAATCATTTTCTTTTGCATATTAGTAGGAAGAGAAGTTATTATATCTTTATCTTTACAAGCGTTATCACCATAAATTCGGGCCATCATACCCGCTTTACGAAATATCCAATTCATAACAGATTTCTTCTTCAGTTGGTATGTAACAGTATAGCCACTTTTTGCTTTTTTGATTACAAGGTCACAGCCTTGTTTAATAAGTTTTTGATTAAGTTTTTCAACAAATGCTTGATGTTCTGGTGTAACTGTCAATAGAAACTCATTGAATGAATTTAGTTCTTTTGTCATTGTTTTCGCTCCTTAAATTGCAATTTATTTATATGATTATATTATAGAGGCATTATAGAAGCTATACAAGTTGTTTGAACTCTTCCAAAAAAGTTTTAATGTAGTATTATTTACTGTTTTAGATCTGTTTATCAGCATTTTTGATGTATATGGAAGTTGGTAAAGGATATTAAATTTTATATATAAATAGTTTATTCTAGAAGATTAAACACAATAGAATCTGTTATCAATGTTTATCATGCACTTTGAGAAAACTGACTATTATATATATCTGTATATGTACCATTATTTGCAAGTAGTGCTTGATGTTTCTTGTTTCAACAATATTTTCTCTCTCCATCACAATGATACTATCGGCATCATAAATGGTAGATAATCTATGTGCAACTACAAAACTAGTACGCCCTTTTAATAAGCGTTTCATAGCTTCTTGAATTGGCTATCTCGTTTTTAGTTACAAAATTCCACCATGATACCTGCAGGATCCGTAATTTTAAAGTTTGTTGGCATTGGACCAGTTGAGTGAATCTCACTTGGGATATATCCAAGTGAGATTGCTTTTTCACGTAAAGTTTTTAAATCACCATCATGTTTAAAAGCTAAAACCATACCCTCACTTTTAAATGGAGCGCCTTGTTTAAATTGGATAAATTCTAACATAGTTTCTCCTTTATCATTGGCTAAAAAGCAAATTTCACCAATTGGTGGACTAAGCCGAAATTGAATCGTTAAGTTTACCAATTCTGTATAAAATGTTATTGATTTTTCGATATCAGGAACGCTAAATGTAATATGTTTTAATTTCATATCTAAACTCCTTTTTCATTTTGTTTATATTGAATAATATTTTGAGTAAGTTTTTCACTTGATGCATAGGGTTCAACTTTAGTTAATGGAGCTATGTTTTTTTGAAAAACATCTTTCCAAAGTATATGGCAGATAATGGCACTTAAGGAATATGCAGTAGGAAAAGCAATCCATACATAGTTTATATTTCCGCTTAGTGAAAAAATATACACAAGAGGAATAAGCAGTATTATCTGTCGAGTTATAGAACAAATTAAGCTGGATAGATTTCTTCCTACGGTTTGAAAGCTTGTTTGATTAATTAAACAAAAACCTTCAAAAATGAAAGATACACTAATAATACGAAGTGCAGGGATACCTATTTTTTTCATTTCCTCAGAAGCTCCAAAAAGATCCAAAAGTTGATTTGGAAATATTTGAATACTTAGTATTCCTGCAAAAATAATAATTAGCATATACACAAAAGCATAAAATCGTGTTTTCAAAACGCGCTTTCTTTGTCTTGCACCAAAATTGTACGACATGATTGGTAACATTCCATTTGTTAGTCCATAAATAGGCATGAACACAAAATTTTGGAGTCTAGCGCAAATACCATATACAGCCATGACAGTAGTAGAGAAAGACAATAATATACCATTTACTAAAAAGTTCGTTACAGAACCAATCGCTTGCATTACCATTGCAGGAAGACCAATTTTGTATATTTCTTTTACAATTGTAATATTAAACTTAAACTGTGTAAGAGATAATTTAAGGTCTTTATTGTAATGTTGATGAAATACAAATGCACATATAAATGCAATTGTTTGTCCAATAACTGTAGCTAGTGCTGCTCCTTTGGCACCAAGAGCAGGAAAGCTACCCAACCCAAAGATAAACAGAGGGTCAAGAACAATGTTTATAATAGCACCAATTATTTGTGAAATCATTGAAAGCATTGACTTACCGTTTGCTTGTAGAAGTTTTTCAAATAACTGTTGCCCAAAAAGAGAAAATGAAAAAACCATACAAATAAACATATAATCACTGCCATAAGCGATTATCTTTGGGTCTGTTGTTTGAAGCGAAAAAAATGAATGTGAAAAAAATAATCCAATAAAAAGTGTTATTAAGTATGATAATAAAATTAATAGTGCACCGTGCTGTACAATCGCTTTTACTTTCTCATGATTCTTTTGCCCTAGAGTACGTGATAGAAATGTATTGATGCCAATACAGGTACCAATGCCTATGGCAATCATTAAGGTTTGAACAGGAACGGTGAGTGATACAGCACTCAGCGCCTTTTCGCTAAATCTGGAGATATAAATTGAATCTACAACGTTGTAGAGAGCTTGTACCATCATGGAAAACATGATGGGTGTGGAAACAAAGAGTAAGAGTTTACTTACTGGAGTTGTTTCCATTTTGTTAATTTTGGTTGTCCTCATAATAATCCTTCCTTTCAAAAAAGACAAAAAAGTGGGTATTTCTACCACACTCCAAAACACAAAAAAAGGAGTGGGTATATTCCTCCACACTCCAGATACAAAGGTATACAACCTTAAGTAACAATTTTAAAATATTTAATTTTAATACCTACACTTTGAGATAGTGTATAGTTTTACTATCCTTTGCATATGATACGGTTTTTAAAAATAATTGTCAAGTATTAAAAAGAACTTGATAAAATATGAGTTTTTAATATTTAAAAGTTCCATATGAATTTTTTCTATGAAGATAAACAATACACAAAATTCAATAACCCGAAGTTTACTTCTATGCTTCTACAATTTTATAACCTGCATGGTTTAGAGCGTCTATCGCTTTTTGATAGTTTTCTTCTTTCGTTAATATATAATCTGTATTAAATGTTGAGATTGCAAAAATGCCAATCTTATTCTCTGCTAAAATACCAGAAATTTTAGCTAATATTCCAATTAATGAAAAATCTAACGTTCCCTGAATACGAAAAGCTTTCCAACCATCATCTCTTTCGGATATGTTAGTTGGTATTTTATTGGTTGGACACACTAACGAGTTTTCTTCATCTGTTTTTCCAGTAAAACAAAACTCAGCATTCAAATCTACAAGTGAATAATCCGCCACTTTACATACTGAAAAATCATAATCTATCTTTTTTATTTCCATCATCAATTTCCTCATATTTCTTCATTATATTATACCAGTATTATTTTTCATTTGTACTTCCAATTTCAATTAAGTTTCCTTCAGGATCTGCAACATAAAAATTTCGAATTCCAAAAGGATATGTTGTTGGTTCTCCAGCAGGAAAGGGAACATCTAATTTGGATAATCTTTCATATTCTATATCTACATCTTCATAAGTAGGTAACCAAAAGGCAATCTCAAAGGATTGATTTATTCCTTTTGAAGGAATGTAAGGCTCATTAAATGTCTTTACAAATTCTTTTCTACTATAAAGCCATAATGCAAGATATCCACTTGCCGTTTTTATCTCTGCAAAATCATCGCCAAGCCACTCTGCTTGAAACCCCAATGTTTCATTATAAAATTTTACCATTTTAACCATATCATCTGCTAATAAAGCTGTTCCTACTTTTACACAATCACCATTCATTGCTAATTACCTCCTAACATTACTCATATTATAAAGGAATATAATTTATCAAACAATATTAAAAACAGTCAATTTAAATGGATTGACTGTTAGAGTACATAATAAATAATTGAAGATATTACCATGTGTTTTGTTGGATTTGTCGAATTGCTTTTTGTCTATCTTGATAGATTAATTTTTGCATACTATCGTTGTATACCTTATCAAAAGTTTGTAAAGATTCAAGAATTTTATCAGTCAATTCAGGTTTGTTTTGAGCGATGATATAAGTATCTTTTATACATTGTCGTGATGTTATTGGTTTTTCATCTTCTATGTGTGTTAAGTATTCATCAATAACAAGATTGATCTTATTTTCATTATCCCATTTTGAATTGAAAGCAATTAAACGCAATCCTCTTGTTCTGATATAAGAATTTGAATTGCTCATCATAGCAACAAATTCATCGAAATATGCATATACTTCATCTGATTTGCTACTTATCTCTAAAAGTTCTTTTAAAGCTTTATAAGCAACTGTGTTATCTGAATTGGATAGTAATGAAATTTTTTCATCGAGATTCATATCGCACCTCCTAAATGTGAAGTTCTTGTTTAAACGGTTCTAATATGCAAGAAGTATTAATCTTTTTTATTCTTAAAAGCCAATCTTCCAGAAATAGCGCTCAGTATAATTAAACCAATACCTATGGTATCTACAAGCGAAAATGCTGTTTTATGTCTATTTCCAACTAAAAGTGAGCGTCCAAAAGTTCCACCATAATATAAATAAATAATATAACTACCATATGCTAGAAAAACAACAGAAATCGTTAATATGAGTATTTGATTAATGCGCTCACCTTTCGAATTGCGCCCAAATAAAGAGCTATACAATCCAGATATTCCTATCAATATTAGCATAAAAGCTACCATATAATGGCCCTCCTTTTAAATGTTTTTACGCTTACTATGAGTTTATTATAATCAATTGTATAAGAAATTGAAATATTTTCTATATTTTCTGCATATATTCGTGCATGCTTTGGGCAACTAATTTTGCTTGATTAACAGCTTCTACTACTGTTTTTGCACCATGTACAACATCACCAGCTGCAAAAATACCTGGGCGTGTTGTATTCCCGATAGAATCAGTTATCAGTAACCCTTTGTCAGATGAATTTAAACCCTCCGTTGTCGTAGTCAGTTTATCTTTTGGACCTTGACTTACGGAAATAATAATAGAATCTGCTTGTACATGAAGCTCGTTAGCATCTTCTTTAAAGATGATACCTGTGTCTGTGATTTTTACAGGTGTCATATGAAATCTGAAATCAGCTCCATCCAATTTTGCTTTTTGATATTCAATGGTGTTAGCTGAAATTTTATTGCTTCGTGCATAGAGTGTTACTTGTTTTGCACCATTTCTTAGTGCAGTACGGGCAACGTCCATCGCAGCATTTCCCATCCCAATAATAACTACATTATCTCCCAAATGGAAAGATTCAGGGCTGGCTAGATAATCAATTGCATAATGGACATGACCAAAGCTTTCACCTTCAATGCCAAGGCTATTAGCTCTCCATGTACCTGTTCCAGCAAAGATACTAAGATAACCATCACGGAATAAATCATCGATTTTCAAAGTTCCTCCAATGGTTACATTCAGCCGTATTTTTACACCGATATCTAATAATTTCTTATGGTATCTTTCCAATATACTTTTGGGTAAACGAAATTCTGGAATACCATATCTAAGAACTCCACCCAATTCACTTCTTGATTCAAAAATAGTAACATTATATCCAAGCTTAGCTAGAATTAAACTAATGGTAATACCAGCGGGCCCAGAACCAATGATTGCTACTTTCTTGTTATTTTGTTGTTCAATCGGAATGGTCATTTTATCAAAATATGTATCCGAGATATAATTCTCAATGGCACTAAATTGAATAGGAACCTGTTTTTTATTTAAGATACAGTTGCCTTCACATTGTTGTTCATGATTGCAAACAAGTGCACATATAATTGATAATGGATTGTTATTGAAAAGTAGTTCTCCAGCAGCATCTATTGAATCATTCTCTAGTAAATCAATAACCTGTGGAATGGGTGTACTGATGGGACATCCCTTTTGACAAAATGGTGCTTTGCAGCGCAGACACCGTTGTGTTTCTTGTAAAATATTAATCATTGTAGTCTCTCTTTCTCTTTCAAACAAAAATAAAAATTTATATATAGAATAAGAAAATAAAACCAAAGTTATTTCCTATTTATAATAAATTTATTAAACTGATTATAGCATGCATAAAAGCAATTACAATAGCAAATGTGAAAAAAACGCATTTTTTCACTAGTGAATTTTTTAGCTAGTCGTAATAGTAGATCTTCACATTAATAACAATAAAAAAATATCTAAAATTTTATTTATTGTAGGCAAAATAAAAGTAGATTTATAAATCTACTTTTTAAGTATAAAATCATTGAAATTTATGGGTTATTTCTACAATGTTTATTATTTAACAAAACTTATTAATCGAGGTTAGAACCATTCGACTCAATAACTTTTTTATACCAATGAAAACTTTTTTTCTTATATCGTTGAAATGTACCTTCTCCAAAATCATTAGCATCAACATATATAAATCCATATCGCTTTGACATTTCTGAAGTAGACATACTAATGATATCAATTGGTCCCCATACAGTATATCCAATTAAGTCCACACCATTTTTAATGGCAGCTCCCATCTCTTTAATGTGACTTTGTAAATAATTGATTCTTTCATTATCTTCAATTTCTTTATCTGACACTTGTTCTTCTTTTAGTCCAATTCCATTTTCGGCAATAAGTAATGGAATTTGGTATCTATCGTATAGTTTTTCTAATGTTATACGAAGTCCTATTGGGTCAATTTGCCAACCCCATTCGTTACTTTCTAAATATGGGTTTTTAACTCCATTTACTAAGTTGCCAGTAGTTAATTCAGTATTTTCATCAATATCATGCTTTGATAGTACACTCATATAATAACTGAATGAAATATAATCAACGGTATTGTTTTTTAATAGTTTTATATCCTCATCTTCATAAACAAGGTTAATTTTGTTTTCATTAAAGAATGCCTTCATATAACTTGGATAATATCCTCTTACCAATACATCAGAAAAGAATAAGTTTTTTTGATCATCCTTAACTGACTCTAAAACATCAAGAGGGTTACAGGTTGCAGGATATCCTTCTCTACGTGCTATCATACCTCCCATTTTGGAAGAGGGAGATATTTTTTTCATTACTTTTTTTGCTATAGCACTTGCGAGCAATAAATGATGTATTACTTGGAACCGATCATTTGTTTCATTATTGATAAAATCCTTCAAAACGGCACCACCGACATAAAAACTATGCTGAATAACATTTATTTCGTTAAATGCCATCCAATATTCGACATAATCTTTGAATTCGTGAATGACTGTTTCGCAGTATCGTTCAAAGAATGTTATCATTTTTCTATTAATCCATCCCCCATACTTAATAGCCAAATGTGCAGGGGTTTCATAATGTGAAAGTGTAACAATGGGCTTTATCTTATATTTTTTCATTGCTTCAAACACTTTTTTATAAAAATCAAGACCTTCTTGATTTGGCGTTTCTTCATCACCGTTAGGGAATATTCTAGACCAAGATATAGATAGTCTTAAAGCTTTAAATCCCATTTCTGCAAATAAAGCAATATCTTCTTCATATTTTTGATAGAAATGATTTCCCCATCTTTTTGGATAGTATCCATCTTTATCATCTAACCGTTGTTTCATTTCATCAATCGTTAATTCTGCAAATGCTTCATATTTAGAATAATTTTGATTTTGAGTGAATAATGCAGTATCTGCAATTGAAGCACCACGGCCCCCTTGCTTCCAAAATCCTTCTGATTGATTTGCGGCAATAGCTCCACCCCATAAAAAGTTATTAGGGAAAATATTTTCTTTAGTCATATATTTAAGTTACCTCCTTCTGTCATTTTTCATAATAAGTGAAGTTTATCGTTTAATCAATGAAATTCATGCCATGGTACAAATGTTGTAACCTAGATGAAGAAGGGTGCAAATGATGTCACACAGGAAGTATATAATAGCTGTATATTTGAATGTGTAAGTAAGCAAAATAAGAAACAAATAGGGAGGTTTATATTATGAATTTTGAACTTATATCAAAAGAATTGTTAGAGATTATTGATAGCAATAATATTAATAATGTCACTCATTGTGCTACTAGACTTAGAGTAAAAGTACAAAATATTGATAAAATCAATATAACAAAAATTGAAAAAGTAGAAGGCGTTTTAGGGGTTGTAAAGCAAGGGGATACTTTACAAATTATATTTGGCCCTAATGTAGAAAATGTACATAATTCATTTGCAAAATTATACGAATCAAAAAAGCAAAAAAGTGAAGAACTACAAGAACAAAATGATGAAAAAGGGAAAGAGAATTTATTTTCAAGAGCATTAAGTTTCTTAGCAGCAGCTTTTTTGCCAACAATGCCGATTGTTGTAGCAACAGGATTAATTTCAGCAATTTTAAACATTTTAGTTTTAACAATAGGTTTAAAGACGGATTCACCTACTTATGAATTAATAAGCGCAATTGCTAGTACAGGATTCTTTTTCCTACCTTTGTATGTAGGATATGGTTGTGCGAAACAACTGAATATCAATCCAGTATATGGGATATTTTTAGGGGCAGTGTTATTAAATCAAGGTATTAATGGTGTTGAGGGGCTTAATCTTTTTGGATTACCAGTTGTAACCACAACTTATTCATACACGGCGTTACCTGTGTTATTAGGAGTAATTATTATGGCGCAAACACATAAATTAATTTCTAATAAAATACCAAGTTATCTAAAAGATGTTTTAATTCCATTGATTGTAATTTGTGTAGGGGTTCTTGCTACCTTGTTGATTGTAGGTCCTCTTGGTGTGATTTTAGGAGAATGGATGACAGATGGCTTTGTATTTATTCACAATAAAATTGGATGTCTTGCGCTTGGAATCGTGGGTGCATTGTTTGGTTTCACTGTTTTAACAGGAACAAATAAGGCATTGGTCCCAATTATGGTTACATCACTTGCTACACAAGGGTATGATACATTCTTAATACCAGCAATGTTAGGGACAAACATTGCTATCGCAACAGCAACTCTAGCTGTGGCATATTTAGAAAAAGATCCAGTAAAAAAGGGAACTCAAATATCAGCTGGAGTTACAGGACTTATGGGAATTTCTGAGCCTTCTTTATTCGGTGTATTGCTAAATGATAAAAAAGCATTATATGGGTCGATGATTGGAGGAGCAGTCGGTGGTATTCTAGCAGGTATTACGAACTTAGCGCAAAATTCAATTGTTTCTGGGATTCCAGGATTGCCAACGATGGTAATTTCTGCTCCACCGTACAGCGGATTATCCAATATGTATAGTGGTATTGCTGTAATTGTAGTTGCTGGGATAGTCGGATTTGGAACTACAATATTTTTGAAAAAAAGAAGTTAAATATTAGCTTTAAATAAAAACGTCATTTTAAGAAATGACGTTTTTGTTTGATTGCTATCTTGTTTTTTTATATATTGAAGCATATTCATAATATAGGAAATCAAAGAATAAATTTGTTGCATATTTTCTATTAACAACTTCTTTTTTGATCGTTTCAGTAGAAATCTGATCGGTGAAATTATACAACATATTGTTTGTTAACCGAATTATATCCTTGAATACAGAGTGATTATATTGGGTGTTTAATGTTACTAAATAAACAGGACATTTTATTTCTTCTAATTCACTGACAATCGTATGTGCTAATACAGCACTTGATGAAGCGACAATCATAATATCATCATTTTGAATATTTATATCTTTGCTTTTTTCAAAGTTTATAATAATATCCCAAAAACAGTTAAATCGTAGAAATTGCATTTGCATATCTTCTACCATTCTTGTTGTCGAAGTAGATGTTAACCAATAAATATTCTTGGCATTGTGCATACCTTCAGCTAAGTTTTTTATTTTATCGAGAATCTGTGATGTATTTTTTTGGAAAAAAGATTGGATTTCGCTAATTTGAGTAATATGTTCATCAACATAATTATTGCGTTCTAATTCCTTTTCAAACATACTTATATCATACGGAATGGTAAACTCATTTTTAAAATCCAAAAAACTCTCATGATCCAATTTTTGAAAAAATCTGCGAACTGTCGCCCTTGAAACGTTACATTCTTCAGATACATCATAGATGTTAATACTTTTTATGTTATCAAATCTTTTGAGGAAATATTTTGATAATATTTTTTCTGTTGAATGTATGGGTGATTCATTATATAAGCGTAGTAATAGTAAAAATGTGCCATACCTTTCTTTTGACATATAGGTTCTCCTTCTACTTATAGTTGTTATTGATATAAAATTATTCTATCATCTTTTTATAGAATTAAAATGGAATTGCTATGATTCATTTTCAGAAAACAACAAAGATACTCTAATTCTTTTAGAACTATTTTAAAATACGAATAATATATTCAGATAGGTTGTTAGGGCTTGTATTTGTTAGTACCTCACCAAAATCCTTTGTATTTACAACGATTATCATAATTGTAACATCATAGCCTTTTTGTTTTATCTTATCAAACTCAACATCACATAACTTATCCCCTTTTATAATATGTTGTCCTTGCTCAACAAAGCAATCAAAATGTTCTCCATTTAAATTTACTGTATCAATTCCAATATGTATTAGTATTTCAGCACCTTCAACAGTTTTAATTCCAATTGCATGTTTGGTAGGAAAAACAGTACATACTTCACCTGAAACTGGAGAATATATACTATTGTTATCAGATGGAATTATACCAACTCCTTTTCCTAACATTTCTTTACTGAATACTTCATCCTTTACGTCTGATAATGGAATAATTGTACCTTCTGTGATGTTAAAAACATCGACTAAATTATTTTTTGCTCTTGCTTTAAATAGTTTCATAACTTATCTTACCTTTCTGTAATAGCTACTTATTATATTGAGTAGTTTGATAAAAATTATACAATCTTTTTATTATTCTTGTGTAACAAGATTTGCACCATTGAATTATTTGCTAGAAACTGCAATGTTGTTTTAAAAAAAAATGATTGGATAATAAATATTTTCTTTAAGCAGAAAAATTAAAAGTAATATTTCATGTTTATTTAGTATTATGAATGATTTTAAATTATGTTTAAAAGAATGAATTTTTGAAATGATAATGATATATATATATGTAAGAACCAGATTGACAATTGTCATATCTGTGCTATCATTTAATTAGATAAATAAAGCTAGATTGTAACTATACGATTTCGGTGTGTGGGCAAAACTGGTATGATCTTTTTGATTGTACCAGTTTTTTTATTTTCGCTTTGTATAGTTTTCTATTTTAGCTATCTAACCCAAAGGAGGTGGATGGGCAATATGTCGATATAAATGCTTATATACAAACAGTGAGGGAACGGAGGGCAAAAACTAAGTAGAATAGAATTTGATTTTTTTGTGTATTTAAGAATTCAGTAAATAGGCTGGAAAGGAGAAGTGCATATTGATTGTATCAATATGTTACAAATACAAAAATGAAAAGATATTTAATACGGTTTTTAGTTTTTGGTTTATCGATAGTATGTATATTTCAAAATATGATGGTTACAAGAATAGGTGCAGAAGAGAATAATGGAGCTGCAAATAACTTGGTAGTACAACCTAAAGATATTACATATGGAGAAAGTGTGCTTCATTTAAGTGATGAAGTATATTTAAAAGCAGATACAGCAGATGAAGATGCTGTACGCGAGCTTAAAGCATTTTTGGAGGGAAATGGAATATCAGTAATAGATACTGAAAAAGCTGATGCAACAACAATTTGGTTGGCAGAAAGTGATGATTCAGTATCAGGATTAGATGCTGTAAGAAATAATATGGGCTTACAAGATGCAACTGATTTAAAACAGGAAGGGTATGTTTTAGGGGTATCAAATGCACTTACAGCAAATGGTGACATTGTGATTATAGGAAAGGATGAAGACGGAACATTCTATGGTGTTCAAACATTGATTCAACTTGCTCAGGGAAAAGATATATCAGAAGTTGTAATTAGTGATGAACCAACGATGGCAAGTCGTGGTAGTATTGAAGGGTTTTATGCACATGTCAACAAGGGTGGAGCTGAATGGACATGGGAGCAAAGAAAAGATCAAGTCAGATTTTATGGAAAAACAAAAATGAATACCTACATCTTTGCACCGAAAGATGACCCATATCATAGGGCAAAATGGAGAGAAGATTATCCAGAAGCAGATATGAAACAGATAATTGAAACCGCAGCAATAGCGAAACAAAATAAAGTTGATTTTGTGTTCGCTCTTTCACCAGGTAATGATATTGCCTTAACGGGTGCAAATGCGGAAGCAGATTATCAAACGTTAGTAAAGAAATGTAATAAAATGTACGACGGTGGAGTTCGTAGTTTTGCAATTTTCTTTGATGATATAACATTGCGTACAGGAGCAGGAACTCAACAATCAGAATTTTTAAATAGATTTAATGAAGAGTTTGTAAAAGCGAAAGGTGATGTGACTCCTTTGGTTACTGTACCAACTCAATATGATACAAATGCAATGCGTGATGGTGATAACTTTAAAGAATATACAATTGCATTTTCTGAAAATATTGATGAGGATATCGTTGTATTATGGACAGGTCCATCAACTGTTCCTGATGGAATAAGTGTAAGTGATACAGAACTTATTAAAACTCTTTATGGGGATAGTTTAGGTATTTGGTGGAATTATCCATGTAATGACTATCAATTGGCAAAATTAGGATTAGGTCCAATTTATGGATTAGATAACGAGTTAGGCGACATGCTTGACTATTTTGTGATGAATCCAATGGGACATGCAGACTTATCAAAGATTACGTTAGCAACAGGTGCTGATTATGCTTGGAATACAAAGACATATGATGACAAACGATCATTTAATAATGCAATTAATTATTTATATGGAGATCTTGCACCATATATGTATACTTTTGCAAACCATTCAACGCGTTTAGCTGGAGCATCTTTCTCTTCAGGTAGAGAAGATGCACAAGAAATCAGAGATTTAATGGATGTTGTGATTGCGAAAGTAGGTTCAGATATTGATTTAACCAATGATGCAGATATTATCGCTTTAAGAGCTGAATTTGATAAGATGCAAACTTCTGCTGATGTGTTATTAGAAGCGTTTGATGCTGATCAACTTTCACATGCAAAACCATATTTAGAAAAATTAAAAGCATTAGGAAAGAATGGTGATTTAGCATTAGATCTATTAATCGCTAAGGTTACTTTAGATGATGCAAAAGTAAGTGAATTAACAACTACTTTAAATAAAAATCTTACAAGTTTAAAGAGTGGAAAGTTACTTTCAGAAAAGGTAGCATTAGAGTTTATTACAAAATCTATTGCATATAAAATAAATCCTACAGCAAATTTTGAATTATCAAAAACATTAGTAGTGCCTGGTGAAGAAATCACACTAATTAATACAAGTTCATCATCTTCGTTTGAATATGAGTGGGTGATGGAAGGCAGTAGTACAAAGATTTCTCATGAAAAGAATCCAACGATTTCTTATCGTAGTGAAGGTGTATATACAATCAAATTGAAAGCAATGAATAAATTTGGTGAAAATGAAATTGTGAAAGAAGACATTGTAGTTGTTACAAATGAAGCAAGTGAAGCATTTGAGAATATAGCACTTAACAAAACAGCAACTGCATCTGGTTATACAGCGACTGCAGAATCACCAGCGAAAGCAATTGATGGATTGACTTCTACAAAATGGTGTACAACAAACTGGGGTGCAAAATGGTTACAAGTTAATCTAGGACAACAAAGAACGATTGCAGGGTTTGAAATTTCGCATGCTTTGATTGGAGGAGAAGGTGCAGGACTAAATACAAAAGCATATCGAATTGGTGTAAGTAATGATGGTAAAAACTTTGAAGAAGTTGTAGTGGTGGTAAATAATGAAGCAGGAAAAACAAGTCATATGATTCCTGTAAGAAATGCACAATATGTAAGATTATATATTGATACACCAACCCAAGGAGCAGATAGTGCAGCACGTATTTATGAATTTGCTGTATATGGATATGAAAATCCAATTACTATGCCAGAAAAATATGATCCTCCTAGTCGCGATGAATTACATGCAATATTATCAGAAGCAGAAGATATGATTCTTGATGGTAAAGAGGAATTAAAAACAACATCAACATGGGCAGCATTTATGGATGCTTATGAAGCAGCTGAAAATATTGCTGATGATGCAACAAGCGAAGAAATAAGAGAAGCTACATTGGCATTAGAATTAGCAATCTTAGAATTGGAATCACGTGCAAGTACAAGCTCAATAGAAGTATTGACTAGTTTGGTAGAGACTTGTAAAGCGATGGAAGATGATTTCTCAGAAGCAGACTTTGCAGATATGAAAGCACTTATTGAAGAGGCAGAAACATTATTGGCAAAGGGTGGAGATGATATTTCGAAAGAAGAAGCATCAAAAGCGATAACAGATTTATTAGCAGAAAAGAAAGTATTGGATGATGTAAAAGCAGAAACAAATAGTTTATTAGATGCTTTAGAAATTCATATTGAAATAGCAAATGAACAACTAGAAGAAGATTTAAGTAATGTTCGACCAGGAAAAATAAAAGATTTACAAAAAGCGATCGAAGAAGGGCAAGCACTAGTAGATGCAAACAGCAAAGATAAAGCAGCGATTATTGCAGCAACAGACAAGATTGCGAATGCTATGAATGAACTATGGGAAATCGTTGATAAGAGCGAATTAGCAGCACTTGTTGTAATTGGTGAAAAATATGTAGAAGCAGACTACAGTGCAGAGAGCTGGGCGAAACTAGAAACAGCATTGGCAGCAGCGAAAACGGTAGTAGCGAATGATGATGCAACAGAAGCACAAGTAGCAAAAGCATACAAAGACTTGTTTGATGCAATTAATGGATTGGAAAGAAAGATCAATACAGAAGCATTAGAAAGAGAAATCGCAGCCGTTGAAAAGATCTTAGCAAACAAAACGAAGTATGTAGCATCATCAATCAAAGGATTACCAACCGCATTAGAAAGTGCTAAGAATGTATTAGCAAATGGAAAGACGCAAGCAGAGATTGATGCAGCAACAAAAGCACTAACAAAAGAGAAGTTAAAAGCAAGATTGAAAGCAGATACAAGTGCGTTATCTAAGATGGTTACAAAAGCGAACAACTTAGAAGTAAAAGGATATACAGCAAATAGTGTAAATACATTAAATGCAGCAATCAAGGAAGCACAAGCAGTCTTGAATAATGAAGAAGTAACACAAGATGAAGTGCAAGTAATGGAACGAAAACTTCAAGCAGCAATGAGTGGTTTGAAGAAAGTGAGTAGTCCAAGAAAGGCAGTAACTAGCAACAATGGAAAAGCATCAACATCAGCAAAAGGCGTAGCATCAGGAGATTCAACGGATGTAAATGGCTTGATGGGATTGCTAGCATTGGCAGGATTAGCAGTGTATGGAACATATAGAAGGAGGTATACAAGTAGATAAGCATTTATTTTGGGGGAAGGCTTTGTTTAGAATTGTGTATATGATTTGAAGTAGTTTATAGTCGCTGAAGTACTAAGTAGCTTTAGTTTTGGAAATATTTGTAATTTCATTCAGCGATTCATTTTAAAGAGGGTACGAAGTATATGAAGATATTTTGTTGAAAATGAAAACGAAAAGGAGAATTAAGCATGATAGAAAAATTAAGAAAAAGTTTAATCCTTTCAATTGTATTTGCATTCACACTAACGTTTGCTATTCCAGGATCTATGAGTGTAAATGCTGAAGGTGAAGGAGATCCTGCAACCGCAGCGATTTATCCAAAACCACAAGCAATGCAAAATCTTTCAGAGGAAGGTATGAAATTTGAAGGTAGTGTGAATTTGGTAATGCATGGTGAGCATCATGATGCTACACTTACAAAACTTATAGCATTACTTGATGCACATGCAATTGTATATACAGAAAGTGATGAGGTGAAAGCTGATCAGGCTAACATCTTGGTTTCAACGGATGCAGAGCACTGTGAAGAATGTAAAAAAGATTTGGATGCTGATGTAAGTGCATTAAGTGAAGAACAAGGATATATCTTAAAAGCAAGTAATGATACAAACACTAAAGGTGAAGTTGTAATCCTTGCAGCAGATAAAGATGGAGCGTTTAATGGAGTGGCAACTTTAACTCAAATGGTTGAACAAGCTACAAGTGATGGTAGATTTGTAGAAACACTTATTTCAGATTATCCTGATATTAAATTAAGAGGATATGTAGAAGGATTCTATGGATTCCCATGGACGTTTGAAGAACGTGCATCAATGCTAGAAGGTGTTGGTAAATTTAAGATGAATACTTATATTTATGCACCAAAAGATGATCCATATCATAAAGATAATTGGCGCGTATTATATCCAGAGGAAAAAGCAGCAGAATTAAAAGAATTAGCAAGAATTGCTAAGGAAAATAATGTAAGTTTCTGTTGGAGTGTTCATCCAGGAACAGGTTTCAATTATAATACAGATGCTGACTATAATACTTTAATTGCCAAATTTGAACAATTGTATGATTTAGGTGTGCGTCAGTTTGGTATTTCTTATGATGATTTATCAGGTTCACCAAGTGGAACAAATCATGCAAATATTATTAATCGAGTAAATGATGAGTGGGTAAAAGCTAAAGGTGATGTAAAACCTATTATTACAGTGCCAACACGTTATTGTAATGGATGGGGAGTAAGTGTGTCATCATATTTAACACCATTTATGAAAGCATTGGAAAATACAGATGTAGTAGTAATGTGGACTGGAAATAGTACAATGTCATCTATTAAGAAAACGTATTTTGAGTGGCCAAAAACACAAACGAAAACAACGAAAGATGTTGCAGCTTGGTGGAATTATCCAGTAAATGATTACAAGGATAGTAATTTAAATATGGCACCACTTGAAACAGTAGATACAGACGTAGATAATTTATCAGGTTTCTTTATTAATCCAATGCCTCAAGCAGAAGCTAGTAAGGTAGCGATTTATAGTGGAGCTGATTATTCTTGGAATGTAAATGATTTTGACTACATGGGAAGTTGGAAACGTGCTGTTTCAGAATTAACTCCAGATGTAGCAGAATCATTTGAAAGATTTGCTGATAATACATCATATTTGAATGATGGGGTTGTCTTTGATGAATCAAGATACTTAATTGATAAAGTTGCAGCTTATAATAAAGCATTTGAAACAGGTGAAAATCTTGAAGCTATGGTAGCTGATATGAAAATAGAGTTCCAAACATTAGAGGCTGATGTTGCGAAGATTAAAGCAATGAGTAATCAATCAATGTTGAAAGAAATCACACCACATTTAACTGCTTATGATCTTGTTGTACAAGCAGGACTTCACAGTGTAAACGCACTTGAAGCAGCACAACAAGGAAAGATTAAAGAGTGTTTAGATTCACTTGCATTATCAAAAGCAAAACTTGCTGAAGCGCAAAAAGTTACGATTACTAGTTTGGAAACAACAGGTGAAAAAGAAAATGTTGTAAACGTTTGTGAAAAACGAATCAAACCGCTTATTACAAATGCGAATAGTGCAGCAGATAAAGTTCTTATGAAATCTATATTTGTTGAAAAAGCTCCAGAAGCAATTGGTACAAGTGAATTAGTAGAAGTTGCAGAAGTTGTTGCAGCAGATGGTAAATATAGTTTGAATGGTGTAAATATTCTTAGTGATGGACAAGAAATTGGAGTTGCATTAGGAACACTCACAAATATTTATCAAGTAGAGATATTAGGAACAAATCTTGAAGCTTTAAAAGTAGAATATTCAATCAATGGATATGATTGGGTAGAAGCAGAAACAATAGTAGATAGTGGTAAAGCAATTAGCAAGGTTGCAGGTACAATCGCATATGTTCGTGCAACAAGTAAAGGTGAAGTAGGAATTGATGCATTCACATTAACAACATTAAAGAAAGTATCTTCTGCAACCGTTACTACGAATATGAGTACATATGGTGCAAATAATATTAAATATGCGATGGATGGATCTATGGATACAAAATTCTATTCAAGTTCAGGTTCATCAAATGGAAGTTATGTAAGATTACAACTAAGTGAACCAACAGAAATTTATGATGTTGCAATTCACTTTGCAGGAAACCCTAAAGGAATGTCAGAAGGGGTTGATGGCTTCCAAGAAACAGCATTAGAATATTCAGATAATGGAACGTCATGGACACGGGTTGGAACAGTGCCAGTAAATCAATATGTTGAATGGAAAAATGGTGCTAATGTTGTATGTACAGCCAACTTTAATGCAGGTGGTGTAAAAGCAAAATACATTCGTTTTGTTTCTACCAAAACACATGGTAATTGGGTGCAAGTGTATGAAGTTGACATTAATACAGGAGCATCAGGAGATCTTGATTTAGTAAAAACAGATTTAACGACTGGAACAGCAAGTAATTTATATGATAAGAGTCTTACAACGTATTATGAACCAACTGTAAAAGCTGGGGATAGTGTTGAATATGCAATGACAACAGTTACGAATGTAAAAGATTTGATTATTCTTCAAGATGAAGAGAAAATTTCCAACGCTAAAGTAGAAGTGGAGATAATAGGTAAATCTTCAAGTGATACAACATGGCAAGAAGTAGGAACATTAGATGAAAGTTTAAAAACACTAAGTGTTAATGCAAATATTTTAAATGTTCGATTAACATTTACAGATCAACAACCTAAAATTGCTGAAATAATTGTTACGGAAAGACGTGTAACACCATTGAGTCAAGTGTTAGAAGAAGCAGAGGCAATTATTGAATCAGATCGTCAAGATACAACAACGACTTCTTCATGGAAAACATTTATAGATGCATATGAAGTAGCTAAGAATTTACCTTCAGATGCTTCAGAATACGATGTTAAGGAAGCTACTCTTTTATTAGAATTGGCAATGTTGAGGTTAGAAACACGTGCAAGTGGATATACGGTTGATGCATTAGCAACATTAGTAGAAACTTGTAAAGCAATGGAAGATGATTTCACAGAAGCAGATTTTGCCGATATGAAAGTACTTATTGAAGAAACTGAAACACTGTTAGCAAGAGGTAAAGAAGATATTTCAGTGAAACAAGTATCAAAAGCAATGAGTGACTTATTTGCAGAAAAGAAAGTATTAGATGACGCTAAGGCAAAAACAAATGCATTACTTAAAGATTTAGAATTCCATGTAGAAATGGCGAAAGATACATTAGCTGAAGATTTGAGTAATGTTCGTCCAGGTAAAGTGAAAGAACTAGAAAAAGCAGTTGCAGATGGACAAGCGTTATTAGATGCAAATAGCAAAGATAAAGCAGCAATTATTGCAGCAACTGATAAGATTGCGGATGCAATGAGCAAACTATGGGAAATTCTAGATAAGAGTGAATTAGCAGCACTTGTTGCAATTGCTGAAAAATATGAAGAAGCAGATTACAGCGCAGAGAGCTGGGAAAAACTAGAAACAGCATTAGCAGCAGCGAAAACGGTAGTAGCTGATGATGATGCAACAGAAACACAAGTGGCAAAAGCATACAAAGACTTGTTTGATGCAATCAATGGATTAGAAAGAAAGATCAATACGGAAGCATTAGAAAGAGAAATTGCAGCTGTTGAAAAGATCTTAGCAAACAAAACGAAGTATGTAGCATCATCAATCAAAGGATTACCAACAGCATTAGAAAGTGCTAAGAATGTATTAGCAAATGGTAAAACGCAAGCCGAGATTGATGCAGCAACAAAAGCATTAACAAAAGAGAAGTTAAAAGCAAGATTGAAAGCAGATACAAGTGCGTTATCTAAGATGGTTACAAAAGCAAACAACTTAGAAGTAAAAGGATATACAGCAGACAGTGTAAAAGCGTTGAATGCAGCAATCAAAGAAGCACAAGCAGTCATTAAGAATGAAGAAGTAAGTGAAGCGGAAGTGAAAGCAGCAGAAGCGAAGTTACAAAAAGCGATGAAAAACTTAAAGAAAGTAAATAGTCCAAGCAAAGCACCAAGTAGTAAAGATGGAGGTAGAAAAGCATCGACATCAGCGAAAGGAGTAGCATCAGGAGATACAACAGATATAAATAGTCTAGTTGGTTTGATGGCATTGGCAGGACTTGCGATGTATGGAACAAGCAGAAGAAAAAAATACATTCGAAAATAGATAAGAAAAAGCTAACTTTACTAAAGTAGAGTTAGCTTTTTTTATGTAATCTTTTATTTGTAATTAATCACAAATAAAATGATTGATTAATTCAGCCATTTTTTCAGCGTTTGTTAAAATGGATGGATGTGCACCAGTTTCGAAAATATGAATTGAACAGTTGTTCATTTCTGAAGCAATAGTATTATATTCATCATGAATAGAGTTCATTGTCAAATTATCTTTTTCTGTCCCTGTGAGAAGTACAGGGGTTGTTAATTCTTTAAATGGTTTAGGAAATAATTCTTTTTTCTGTTTAGCTAAGGCTATTAAAGAAGTGGTATCTTTTTGTACGATGTCTTTCCAATCTTCGCCTTGCCACCATTTATAAAGTTGAGATATGTTTGGATCAATTATTGATTTTGAGCGTTCAATTGAAAGTCCTTTTTCAAATCCTTCACCAAGTGTTCGTCCATCAAAACTGTCGGCTACAACTTTGTTGACTAAATCAGGTCTTTCAAACGCAACATATAAACAAACATAAGCTCCACCACTAGTGCCTACTAAGTTTATCTTTTTATAATTTAGATGTTCTATGAGGGCAATTGTTTGCTTTGCTTCATCTTTCCACAATTCCACTGGGAATGCATCTAAGCGATCTGATTTTCCATGTCCTAAAAAATCAATAAGAATAAGTTTAAAAGAACTATCATATAATGGAATAAGATGTTCAAACATTTTTCCTGAAGCGGTATTTCCGTGTAAAAAGATAACAGGGATACCATCACCATGTTCTTCATAGTAAATTTTTTTATTATCATAATTAAAATATGCCATAATTTACCTCCTATTTTTTAATTATTTAAAAATTAGTAAGGTATATTGTGTGTAATTACCTTACCGAAAGTAAGGTTGTGTCCAGATTCCCATAAGTGAAAACCTCCTGTTTATATTTTAATTATAACACAAAACTAATTAAACAAAGATTTAGCAAATAAAAATGAAGGTAGAATGTTTATTCGCCTTCATTTTTATTTATGCGTTTATTTCTTTTTCGAAATCATTAATTATTTTTTCTAACACATCAGCACTTAAACCCACTGTATTTTGACACTTTACTTCTTTGTTGTAATGAATAGGTTTTACTTTTGAACAAAGTCTTGATCCGAGCTCTTTTTGAAATGCTAAAACAAGCTTTTGTGTGATGGAACGAATTTGTTCTTGGTTATCGTGTGCTTTTCTTTCTACATATTTACATGAGACAACACAGGCAGATCCTGAGAGTGCGCCACAGACATCACCGATTTGAAATCCTCCTCCAAATGCAGCTGTCATTCGCATATCATGTTCATGTAATCCAAGATTATAATATTCATTACCTGCGCGAATCATGGCTTCTGCACAATTATAGCCTTGTAGATAATATTTTTCAGCAACTTCTCTTAACATAGTATAGTCTCCTTTATCTATCACTCGAATTCTATCACAATCAATCAAAACCGTCCATATGTTTTACGATAATGTAGTTTTGTTCTATCAATAATTACTAACTTTTCTTCTTAATAATTCGCAGATGAATTCAGCGAAATAGAGTAAATTGTGTTAATATAAATAGAGTGAGGTGGCGGATATATGAAAAAAGGATATTTAATTATAAGTTTATTAATAATAACAACGTTAATAGGCTGTAGTGAAAAGGCAGAGAAAAAAGAAGTAAAGATAGGAACTTGGGATATTAATGATTTAAAGGAAGTATCTGAAATCATGGAAAAAGAAGATAGTTCACCATTAGAAGTGAATGAAATAAATGTGATTGAAGATAAGTTAATAAATAAAGAAGTAGTACGTGTACAGGATAACAGGAAGTATGGTTTATTTACCCTTGATGGTGAAGAAATTGTAAAACCCAAATATGGTGAATTATCATCGTTCAATAATGCTGGTTATAGCGTAGCAGAGATAGAAGATTATGAAAAAGGTGATAAATATTTCTTAGTAGATAAGAATGGTAAAAAATCTTTAAAAAATAAATATGATTATTTAGAAGCAATAGGAAGTAATGTTGAGTTTTTATATGCGGTTAAAGATGGAAAATGTGGTGTGATTGATTATCAAGGAAATGTTAAAATTCCTTTTGCATTTGATGCAAAACCAACATATTATGAAGAAGTTGAAGAATGGGAAGAATTGCCACCAGAAGAGGAGTGGGTTGTAAAGTTCTATGATATTCCTATTGAAGTAAGTCCTAAGGGGTTTATTGTAGAAGTAGATGGAAAATATGGAATGATTGATTATCAAGGGAAAGAGTTATATCCTCTTGAATATTCTTATATACAATATAGTTATGACGATCAAAAGTATTATATGCATCATAAAGAAAAACAAACTTTCCAAGAATTGGACGATGAGTTAAATACAGACACCACTTTCACAATTGATGGAAAATACAAATTCATTTCAAAAAATGAAAATAGTTATATGTTTCAAGAAAAAGAAGGTGGATCTTACTATGGTGTTTTAGATGCGAAGGGAAAGGTTATCGCTGACTTTAAATATTCTAATATAAAGGCATATGAAGATGGTTATGTATGCACCTACACAGAAGATAATAAAACATATTTTACGGTTTTTAATAAAGATATGAAAGAAGATTTTTCTTATCAAGGATATATGGTTAGTGAATTTGCATATGCGAAAAAAGAAGGTGTAACAATTGTGAATACTTCACAGAATACAAGCGTAAATGCTGAGGTAGTCAATTGGAAAGGGAAACTTATTTTCCCTCGAAAAGAAAAAACGTATGAAGTAACCATTGGTGCAGGATATATTTATGTAAATTATAATCATCATGATTATGAAGGAAAAGATGATTTTGAAATTTATACATATGATGGAGAATTAGTATATGCTTTAAAAGGGGATGTGCAAAACAATCAAATGTCTGAAGCAGAAGCAAATAATTTAGTTCAAAGGATATTGTCATATATGTCGAAACATGGATATTATCCTTATGAAAAAGAAACAGTTACCTATGTAGACGACTATAAAATAGTGCAAGAAGAGGGTGGGAAAGCAAATACCCATTACTATCAATATACAATTTATAATAAAAATACAGATAAAGAAATTTTACGTTTGCCAAAAGGATATTTGGTAAAATAAATTATGATTTCAATATTATATCTTTAGGGTATAAGAGAGGAGGTTGTGATGAATACATTACATTTTAAATATGCATTGGAAGTTGCGAAGACAGGTTCCATAACCCAAGCCGCAGAGAATTTATTTATGGCACAACCAAATTTAAGCAAAGCAATTAAAGAACTTGAGGAGACACTGGATTATCAAATTTTTGAGCGTTCTGCTAAAGGAATGTTTCCAACGAAAAAGGGAGCCGAATTTTTAGTGTATGCTCGCAGTGTTTTAATGCAGATTGATAAAATAAAAGATTTGGCACACCCAGATGCATCGAATAACCAAGTATTCAATATTTCTATTCCACGAGGAAGTTATATAGCTCAAGGGTTTACAAAGTTTGTAGCAGAGTTGGATATTGATAAAGGAATTGATGTAAATATGGAAGAAACCAATTCTGTGAAGACGATTACAAATGTAGCAGAAGGTGCTTTTCATCTTGGTGTGATTCGATATCAGATGGTACATGAAAAGTACTTTACGGATTATTTACGTAGTAAAAATTTGAACAGTGAAGACATCTGGGAATTCAAACACCTAGCAATTATGTCTAAGAAACATCCTTTGGCAAATGCGAAACAAGTAAAATATACAGATTTAATTAAATATGTAGAGATTGTACATGGAGATAATACGGTTCCGTATTTGGTAAATGCAGACACGAATGGCAATAAAGATATCAATGTGAAAAAGAAGATATATGTATATGAGCGATATAATCAATTTGATTTGCTTGAAACGATTACTACATCTTATATGTGGACTTCTCCAATTCCGGATAATATTTTGGCACGATATGGATTGGTACAAAGAAGGTGTCATCCTATAGAGAGAGTATATAAAGATGTTTTGATATATCCAAAAGGTTATGAGTTTAGTGAATTAGATAATCAATTTATGGAAAAAGTAAAAGAAGAAAAAATAAAGGTATCTAAGAAAGTATATAAATAATGTTATAAAAGGATAGTGATATATACAAAAAGGAATATTGCTATTCCTTTTTCATATTGGTTTCTTTTTTTTAGCTTTGCTATTATATAGGTACAGTAGTTGGGAAACTATTGTAATTAGAGAGTTGTAATTGTAATATAATGACTCACAATCAAATTACAAATCTCACATTAGCAAAATTTATGTATCCTGTGCAAAAACAATGTTACACAAATAAACATGGTCCTGCATGAGTTCTGCTAATGAATTACAAACTTGACCATGGGTATTCTGGGGAGAGTACAATTTGTGTAATAAAAAAGTCAGCTTCGCGAGCTGGCTTTTTTGTTATTTCATTTTCTTTAGCCTACTTTTGCAGATAAGTAAAGTGTATCCTGCTAGCAATAGCAGAGATATTAAAAGTGAAGTGTTGGTTGTATCATAGGTTGCAATTGATTTATTGACACCTTCTACATTAACGATAATATTATCACTGTCATCTGGAACAATACTAGGAGTTTTAATTGGTTTCTTTTCAAAATAAACATTAACATTTTTATTCTCATTGATATTTGATAATATATAGGAATTATTGTTAGTGATATTGATATTTGTACCATTTACATTAAAACTAGATAGTATATATCCATCATTGGCTTGCCATCTAACTTCATGGGTAGCACCTTTACCAACAAGGCGACTTGTTGAAATGCTTCCATTGTTATCTGCAACTGTTGAGATTTTATAAATAGGAGCCTTAACACTTTGGGTAGTATTTCCATATTGGGCACCTGAAGAATTTGTGTATTGATATGAAAACGAATATGGAATTGTATTGGCATTCAAATTTTTTGTATTTTGCTTAATACGAATTTGATAACTTAAGGAAACGGTAGTTGTTTCGCCCAATGCACCTGTTATGATATCAAGTTCGTTGTTTGCTAATTTATTTGTATCAACTTGTAATCCATTGGGGTTTGAAAGAGAATTAGGAACTATTTCAAAGCCTTCAGGAATAGTTGCATTAACATGAACATAATCAATTAAAGTAAATAAATCTGTATAGATACTATTGAAAACAGCAGATAAATCATCAGTAGAAGAATTATAGAATTTTCCTGTATTGCGATCAATTGCCGCAAGATTCATCCAAATTTCTTTTGTTAATTCAACAAAAGATTCTAAGTTATATCCAATTGTATTAACCGTAACATTGGGATTTGTATTAACTAATGTTTCCATTGCATCATAACATTGGTTGACATAAAGGCTGTCTTCCGTAATGCCATCTTGTGGTGCACCATCACCAAGTAATAGTAATATTTTTCGATGATCATTCATGCTGTTTGTTGAAAATTGTTGATTTGCTTCTTCAATTCCATCTTTAAGTGCAGTTGTCCCAGTAATTGTAATTCCATCAATTGCTGCAAGAAGGGCACTTTTATCATTGGTAAAGTTCATATAAGTGATGGCATTGGGAAATACTTCACCAGAACCTCCAGGGATTCTAATTCCACCACCAAAACCGATTACACTAACACGAATATTAGCGTTTGTATCTGCTAATAATTCCTCAACAAATGCTTTTGAACTTGCTTTTGCTTCATTCAAAGGAGCACCGTTCATACTTGCAGATGTATCCAATAATAAGATAACATCAATAGGTTCTTTTGTGACTCCTATTTCACTTGTTTTACCACCTGTAATGTCAAGTGTCATTGTATAAGTGTCATCAGTTCCTGCAACAACGGTATTCGATATTTTTGTGTTTACTCGAATTCCAGGATCTGTACTCGCATTTATGTGCATGAGTGAGCCGGTAGCAATCATACAGGTCATGAATACAAATGTACAAAGTATAATTTTTAATTTTTTCATTTTTTTGTTTCTCCTTTATTCATATCAGACAGTTACAGTTAATGACAAAACATGAATCCTGTAATACTGTCATTGTGTAAGTCGCAAGATAAAAAAATATAGATCACTTTTTTGAAAAATATTTTTCAGATTCTAAAGAAACCTTTATTTCGTTTCCGGCATTATCAGAAACAAAGAAGATATTGGAAGAATATTTTTGATATTTAAAAACGATTGTTTGTGATAATTCATCATATGTATAATCTTCACTAGCAACTTCATTTTTAAAATATGAAATACTTTGATTGTTGACACCAGAAAGTTGATCTTTCAAATATACTGTACATATTTCACCATCGAGTTGATAACTTAAATATTCTGGAAGATCATAGTCAATGTTTTTGATGTGAATCTCTTTTTGATCAATAGTCTTGTTGTCTTTTATTAAAGATATTGAGTATGTTCCATTTTCTTTAATAATTAAATCTTCTTTATTATTGAGTAGTATCTTATCATAGTTATCATTCGTCGTATCAACACGAATGGAGATAGGTTCATTTGTAAATTCTTGATTATAATGAATATCCTTGATTTTACTATGTTCAATAATTGTATTAGTAACATCTGTATTTGTTTTATCATTGTTAGGTTGGTTTACTAAAAGCAAAGTGCCTCCGATAATGATTGTCGATGCAACAAGCGTAAGCTTTAATGTTAAGGAAGAAAGAATAGTGGCTTCAGTAGCTGCCGAAGCAATCACGGTAGTTGCACTGTGATGATTATCGACAGTAGATGTTTCTAGTGAATACATATATTCATATGTCTTATATAACAGTGGTGTAATAATAATTGCAGGTGCTTTATATGTACTAGGAGTAATGTCATTTTCAATTAATGTATCTTGTAATGAGGTTTTGATTCTTCTTAATCGACTTTTTACAGTTCCTAAGGGGATGTGTAATATTTGCGATATTTCTATTTCAGTATATCCCTCAAGATATTTTAGTGAAGCTACATCCTTGAATTTTGGTTTTAAAGAACTAATTTTTGTGTAGATAAGATCATACAATACCTGATCTTCTAGTGAAGTATTTTCGACAGCTGTATGACGATCGACATAGTCGTCTGTTTCTTTATTTGTGGAGAGCTTAATTGTTTGAAATTTTGGTTTTCTTATAATATTTTGAATTTCGCTATAAGCAATTTTCATAATCCATACATGAAATGCTTCTGGATACTTCAATTTTCTAATATTACGGTATACAGAAATAAATGTATTTTGAATAATATCTTTTGCAGTTTCTGGATCGTTAATATGGTTCAAAGTGAAAAAATATATTCGCTTATGATAATGTTCATAAATTTTTTCAAATGCTTCTGTATCTCCATTTTGAAAAGCTAACACGATTTGTGATGTGATGGGGTTTTTCTTTATCTCGCTCATTTTGTCCTCCATTAAAATGCTAATGACTGAAATTAAATTTATTATAGCATGTTCGTATTTTTCCTGATATAAAATGCGATGAAAGGTAAAAAAAACTGTCTGAATGACAGCTTTTAACGCTTATACAACCAAGTTCCTTTTCTGAAATATAGAAGCATAATGATCATGCTTATGAACCATGAAACAGGCCATCCCATAAAGACAAAACGAATATCATGGAAGATAGCTACCGTAATCATAATCCATACAATACGACAAATACACCAAGAAAATGCGAGTATCATCATGGATGTTTTTGTCTGCCCTGCCCCTTGTAAGATACCGGATAAATTATGTGAGATGGCTAGAATAATATAACCTGGTGCCATATATTTCATCATTGTTGTTCCATAATCAATAACAACAGAGTTACTTGAAAATAAAGTAAGAATTTGATGAGTAAACAAAAAAAGGATACTGGTTATAAATAAGACTACGCTACAGCTTAATGTAATTCCAACACGAACGCTTTTTTTCACTCGATCATATTCTTTAGCACCTATATTTTGTGAAACAAAAGTTGTAAGTGCATTTGAGAAACTAATAACTGGTAGAATAGCAAAGCCATCAATTTTTCCATATGATCCAACTCCAGCCATGGCATGTTTTCCAAATGTATTGATATTTGATTGTACGATAGCATTGGATAAAGAGATGATCATATTTTGAATAGCACTAGGCATTCCAATACGAATAATTTCAGAAAGACTATCTTTGTGAAATTTTATTTTTGAAACTTTTAGTTGATAAATATCGTTTGTATTTATGAGGATTAATAATACAAGAATAGCACTCGTTACTTGAGCAATTGAAGTGGCGAGCGCAACACCAAATACGCCCCACTTAAAAACAGCGACAAAAATAAGGTCTAAAACAATATTGATAATACAAGCAATTATCAGGATGTAAAGAGGACGGCGTGAATCACCAACCGCACGTAAGATGCCACTTCCCATGTTATAAGTGATGATACCAAAGGATCCTAGAAAATAGGTTTGCAAATAGATTGTAGAATCATGAAGTACATCAGGATCAACATTCATAATATCTAAGATGAAAGGAATCGAAAGATATCCAATGATAGTTAAAGCGATACTTGCTACTAGGGTTAAAGCCATTGCTGTATGAATACTCTTTGATAAATTCTTATAATCTTTAGCACCATATCGATTTGCAATTACAACACCAGCACCTACTGATAATCCAATGAAGAAGTGAATAAATAGATAGATAACAGAATCAGAAGAATTTACTGCAGCTAATGCACCATCACCAACAAAGTTACCAATAATGACAGAATCAACAGTACTGTAGAATTGCTGAAATAGATTACCAAGAAGTAAAGGAATAGAAAAAAATAGCAATTGTTTTAAAATACTTCCTTGTGTCATTGAGGTGGTATTAGAATGTTCCATGATTCTCCTTTCTTATATATGTATATATATTAAAGATAGTATAAATGAGAATAGAGAAAAAGGGAATAGTGAAAAAATATAAAAAAATTGTATTAATGTATTGACACAACAATAAAAGCATAGTATAGTTGTATTAGTTAATTAGTACACAGGTACAAGGGGGATGTATAGACAATTTATATTTAGGGATGGCAATCACCTTGGGAATTATTTTATTCGCAATAACAGATAGTATATTTAGTTCAATTTTTGGAATCTGTATATTTATGATTCTGGGAATACTATTTATATCAGCAATTGCAAATTATAAGGAATGCAAAGATACATTAAGACAAGCAAGAAAGGAACAAGGATATGAGTAATTATATTTTAGAAACAGATGGATTAACAAAACAGTTTGGAAAGAAAAAGGCAGTTGATAAAGTAGATATGCATGTAAAGGAAGGGGAAATATATGGTTTCATTGGAAGAAATGGGGCAGGAAAAACAACCTTCTTAAAAATGATTGCAAATTTACTTCATAAAAGTGATGGGGAAATCAAATTGTTTGGAAGTACAGATTTGAGTAAATCTCGTCATAAGATAGGGGTATTAATTGAAAATCCTGGATTGTATCCAGCGATGAGTGCATATGACAATTTGAAAATGAAATGTATGATGTTGGGGATTAAAGATACAGATAAGAAAATTAAGGAATTATTAGAACTAGTAGGTTTAGAGAAAGTTGCAAAGAAAAAGACAAAGAATTTCTCGCTAGGTATGAAACAACGTTTGGGATTGGCAATTACATTGATCAACGATCCACAGTTATTGCTTTTGGATGAACCAATCAATGGATTAGATCCACAGGGGATTGTGGAGATTCGTGAAATTCTATTAAAATTACAAGAACGTGGAATGACAATTATTATCTCTTCACATATCTTGGAGGAATTAGGAAAAATTGCAAATCGCTATGGAGTGATTGCATCTGGACAATTGGTTAAAGAATTGACAAGAGATCAGTTAGAAGAATTATCTAAAAATTCAATCCAAGTGGTAGTTGATGATGTTGCAGAAAGTGTAAGAGTATTGAAAAAATTGAATATTACAGAATATGAATATCATGAAAATGTATTTAATATATATGATACGGAAATCGATAGAGCAAAGCTGAATTCAACACTTGTTGTAAATGGTGTGTTAGTATCTTCTATTTTTGAACAAAACGAAAGTGTAGAAGATATGTTTATTGAAATGATGGGAGGAGCAAATTATGTTTAATTTAATAAAAGCAGATTTATATCGCTTATTTAAAACAAAAAGCTATTATGTAGTAGGAGCAATCTTAGTATTCTTTATTCTAACTTTGATGTATTCTTTAGGAGATATGATCAATTCAGGAATAACTACAGAACAATTTGATTATGGATTTGACATTCATAACCCACAATTGATTGATTTATTATATAACGTATTTATGAATACAGTATTACCAATGATTATTGGTATTGGAGCAGCAATGTATGTCTGTACAGATTACAGTAGTGGATATATTAAAAATATTGCTTCAAGTGTAAATAACAAAGCCACAATTGCCTTATCAAAGTTTATTACGATGATAATAGGAGTAACTATATATTTCATTCTCATGATTTTACTGACTTACATTTTAGGAACACTGTTTATTGGCAATGTGGATATTGGTGATGTAGGAGCAATATTACAATATACAGGGATGTCCCTTTTCCTTAACTTGGTAATTATTGCCCTAGTGATTTTAGCAGCTAGCTTCTTAAGAAGCAGTGCTGCTACGATCACATTAATCGTAGTAGTTGTGATGACAGCGCAATTAGGATATCAAGCACTTGATCAATTCTTAGGATTGGATTTAGCAGAATATTCTCCTATTATGAACATTGGATTATTAACACCTGCGAATACAGAATTGTGGGGAACAATGTTAATCAGTGGTGCTGTTTTTATGGCAATTTATATTGCTGGATCACTTGTTGCGATGGAGAAAAAAGATATTACATAAAAGAGGTTTTAAACCTCTTTTTTTTGATATAAAGATATAACATAGGATTGATAAATAGCTATTATTAAAGGTAATTTGTAGAACAAATGTATATATTGTGAAAAAGTTAACAAAATTCTTGATTAACTTATTTTTATATGGTAATATATTCACAACGAAATAGTAGTGAAAGTTTTCACAATCGTGCACAGGAGGAATTATGGCAAAAGAAACAAAAGTAGAAAAGACTGAAATTAGTCCAGCTCAAAAAGAGGTTAATACCTTAGTTGAAAAAGGACTAGTGGCTTTAGAAGCATTTAGACAACTTGATCAAGAAGCAGTCGACTATATTGTTGCAAAAGCAAGTGTGGCGGCACTTGACCAACATGGGGTGTTGGCAGAAGCAGCAGTAAATGAAACTGGGCGTGGGGTTTTTGAAGATAAAGCAACAAAGAATTTGTTTGCTTGTGAACATGTAATCAACTACATGAGAGATTTAAAAACAGTTGGTGTTATCAACCGTGACGAAGAAGCAGGGATTGTTGAAATTGCAGATCCAGTTGGAGTTGTTTGTGGAATTGTACCAACAACAAATCCAACATCAACAGCAATTTTCAAATCACTTATTTGTTTGAAAACAAGAAATCCTATTGTTTTCTCTTTTCATCCAAGTGCTAACCGTTGTTCTCAACAAGCAGCAAAAGTTGTTTATGATGCGGCAGTAGCAGCAGGTGCTCCAGAAAACTGTATCCAATGGATTGATACACCTTCGATGGAAGGAACAAATGCTTTAATGAACCATGATGGAATTTCAACAATTCTAGCAACTGGTGGGAATGCAATGGTTCGTGCAGCATATTCATGTGGAAAACCTGCATTAGGAGTAGGAGCTGGAAATGTTCCTGCATATATTGAGAAAACAGCAAACGTTAAACAAGCAGCAGCAGATATCGTATTATCAAAAGCATTTGATAATGGAATGATTTGTGCTTCTGAGCAAGCAGCGATTGTTGATGAAGAAATTTATGAAGAAGTGAAGAAAGAATTTAAAGAGTACCATGCATATTTTGCAACAGCAAAAGAAAAAGCGATGTTAGAAGCATTTATGTTTGGTGTAAATAAAGCTAGTGAAGCAGAGAATGCAAAACTGAATCCAAATGTAGTTGGTAAACCAGCAGCATGGATTGCTGAACAAGCAGGATTTAAAGTTCCTGAAAGAACAAACATTATCTGTGTAGAATGTAAAGAAGTTGGAGTTAAAGAACCATTAACAAGAGAAAAATTATCTCCTGTATTAGCGTTTATTAAATCAGATAGTACAGAAGATGGTATGAATAAGTCAGAAGCAATGGTTGAATTTAATGGATTGGGTCACTCTGCTGCAATTCATACAGCAAGTGAAGAATTATCTGTTGAATTTGGTAAAAAAGTAAAAGCAATTCGTGTTATTTGGAATTCACCATCAACATTTGGTGGTATTGGTAATGTATATAATGCATTTATTCCTTCATTGACATTAGGTTGTGGATCTTATGGTAGAAACTCAGTAGGTGATAATGTAGGACCAATCAACTTGATCAATGTTAAAAAAGTAGGGAGACGTAAAAACAATATGCAATGGTTTAAAGTTCCATCAAAAATCTATTTTGAAAGAGATTCAATTGAATATTTACAACAAATGCAAGGTATTAACCGTGCGATGATTGTAACCGATAAAGCTATGGTCGACTTAGGGTTTGTAGATAAGATTACAAAACAATTAGCAGCTAGAGATAATAATGTAAAAGTACAATTATTCTGTGATGTAGAACCGGATCCAGATATTACGACAGTAAATAAAGGTGTTGAAATCATGCGTTCTTTTGAACCAGATACAATCATTGCCCTAGGTGGAGGATCTGCAATGGATGCTGCCAAAGGAATGTGGTTATTCTATGAAGCACCAGACGTATGTTTTGATGATTTAAAACAAAAGTTTATGGATATTCGTAAACGTGCATTTAAATACCCAGAATTAGGAAAGAAAGCAAAAATGGTAAGTATTCCTACAACAAGTGGAACGGGATCAGAGGTAACTCCATTTGCTGTTATTTCAGATAAAGAAAACAATAAGAAATACCCACTTGCAGATTATGCATTAACACCAAATGTAGCAATCATTGATGCATCTTTCACTACAAACTTACCAGCAGTTGTTACAGCGGATACAGGTATGGATGTGTTAACACATGCTACCGAAGCACTTGTTGCTGTATTGGCTAGTGATTATACAGATGGATTGGCATTACAAGCAATTCAAATGGTATTTGAATACTTACCTAGAGCTGTGAAGAATGGTAAAAATGATCCAGAAGCACGTGAAAAAATGCATAATGCATCAGCAATGGCAGGAATGGCATTTGCAAATGCATTCTTAGGAATGTGTCACTCAATGGCGCATAAGATTGGTGGAGTTCACCACACGCCTCATGGACGTACAAATGCAATTTTATTACCATACGTAATTCGTTACAATGGACAAAAACCAGATAAATTACCTGTATGGCCAAAATATAATTACTATAGAGCAGATAAATTATATGCAAAGGTAGCTCGTTTAATTGGATTAAATGTTAAAGATGATGCTGATGGTGTAGAAAAATTTGCTCAAGCAGTTGAAAAATTGATGAAAGAAGTTGGCATTGAAAACAACTTTAAAGCACAAGGTATTGAAGAAAAAGCATGGATGGATTCAGTTCATGAAATTGCAATGCTTGCTTATGAGGATCAATGTTCACCAGCAAACCCAAGATTACCAATCGTTTCTGATATGGAAGAAATCTTGAAAAAAGCTTATAAAGGTGAAAAATAGATAGTTTGAAAAGTCTCATTCAGTATGAGACTTTTTTTGGTTTTCTTTCGTTATTCTTTTGACTAAATTCTATATATATATGTAAATGCATGTGCTATAATATAGGATAAGACGGAGGATATATGAAGATCTTATTATATTTTGAAAATGAAAAGATGTTGAAAACTTCTGGGATAGGAAGAGCAATGAAACATCAGATGGAAGCATTGGAAAGTCAAGGAATAGAGTATACGACAGATCCAGATGCAACGGATTATGATATTCTACATGTGAATACATATATGATTAATAGTTCCCGTCTGATTGCAAAAGCAAAAAAAGAAGGTAAAAAAGTGGTTGTTCATGCACATAGTACGGAAGAAGATTTTCGTGATTCTTTTGTATTGAGTAATCAGTTGTCACCAATCTTTAAAAAAATCATAATGAATGTGTATTCGCAAGGAGACTATATATTGACACCAACTCCTTATTCAAAGAAAATATTAGAAAGTTATGGATTAACACAACCAATTGAAGATATTTCAAATGGTATTGATATTTGTCGTTTTGATCATGATGAAGAAAAAATAAAAGCATTCCGTAAATATTTTAGTTTAAAAGCGGATGATAAAGTGGTCATCAGTGTAGGTTTATATTTTGAACGTAAAGGGATTTTAGACTTTGTTGAAGTGGCGAAACAACTTCCAGAATACAAATTTATATGGTTTGGTCATACACCACTGTATACAATTCCAAAACATATTCGCGATGTGATTCAAGAGGATCATCCAACGAATGTTTTATTTCCAGGATATGTAAAAGGGGCTGTTATTGAAGGTGCTTTCAGTGGCAGTGATGCTTTCTTTTTTCCTAGTAATGAAGAAACAGAGGGAATTGTTGTATTAGAAGCTTTAGCTTCACACCAAAATGTAATCGTTCGTGATATTCCGGTATTTGATCCTTGGTTAGTAGATAAAGTAAATTGCTACAAAGGGAAAGATAATGACGAATTCAAACAGTTAGTAGAGGGTGTTGTGGAAGCAACTTTACCGTCTACTAAAGAAGCGGGTCGAAAGACAGCAGAAGAACGTAGTATTAGTCAAATTGGAGTAAAATTAAAGGGAATTTATGAGAAGGTATTGAAGCAATAGAGGTTTCTATGAAAAAGAAAAGTTATATAATTAATTTTTTATTGATAATTGGGCTTACCATTTTCGCATTGTGGTTTGCTTTAAAAGATAATTTTAGAGAAGTTATGCATTTGCTTGGTAATATTAAATGGTATGCATTTATTTTTATTATTATCTATGGATTATCTTATAATTTAATCATCGGTTTGATTTATAAAATCTTAGGAAAAACCTATAAAGCAGGCTATAAATACAAAGAGGGAGTACAAGTAGCTTTTGTAGGTGCTTTTTTTAGTGGTGTAACACCAAGTGCTACTGGTGGACAGTTTGCACAGGCTTATATTATGAAGCAACAAGGAATTAAGATTAGTAATGGAGCTAGTATTCTATGGATAGATTTTATTATCTATCAAAGTGTAATGGTAGCGTATAGTACTATTTTGATGATTTTAAAATTTTCTTATTATTATACAGAACATTCATCATTCTTTTTATTGGTTTTAATAGGATATGTTGTCAATAGTATGGTAATTTTATTGTTATATACGATGGCAAAATTCCCTAAAATTTATAAGCGATTGAGTTCATGGGTTGTAAAATTATTAGCAAGATTGAAAGTTGTGAAAGATCCAGTTGCAACAATTACAAAATGGAATTTGCAGTTGGAAAGTTTTACCAATGAGATTCAAAGTATAAAACAGCATAAAGGAATGGTTGTAAAATGTATTCTTTTGAATGTAATTAGACTAACAGTGTTGTATTCATTGCCATTATTTATTGCATATACAATGGGCTTAAATGTTGGTGTTGATATGTTATTAGATATTATTACAATGAGTGCGTTTGTAAATATTGCAAATGCGTTTTTCCCAGTACCTGGTGCAAGTGGGGGAACAGAGGCGGCTTTTATGCTTATCTTTTCAACTTTGTTTGCAACTGCAGAGGCAAATAGTATTATGATTCTTTGGCGGTTTTCAACCTATCATATGATTATCTTCATTGGTGGGATTACCTTTGTGTATTTAAAGCAAAAATATGATAAACGAAATAGTACTTTAATAAATGAGGAGGATTATTATGAGGATCGGAATCTTTAGTGATACCTACACACCAGATATAAACGGAGTGGTTTCATCTGTTGTAACATTACAAAACGCTTTGGAGGCTCATGGTCATGAAGTGTATATTATTACATCTCATAAAGGTTTTATACATTCTACTAGAGAAGGAAATGTATTGCGAATGCCTGGGTTAGAGTTGAAATGGTTATATGGATATATTTTGAGCACACCATATCATTTTACGGTGAAAGAAGAAGTAGAAAAATTAAACTTAGATGTGATTCATGTGCAAACAGAATTCGGGGTAGGTGTCTTTGCGAGAATCGTTGCTCGTAATTTACATATCCCTGTAGTTTATACATATCATACGATGTATGAAGATTATACACATTATATCAATCGTTTTGATTTGGATAGTTTGGAAACTTTTTCTAAGAAGGTGTTTAGTTCTTTCACAAAGTTTCTTTGTGAATCGGTAACGGCGATTATTGCACCAAGTGAAAAAACGAAAGAAGCGCTTATTCGCTATGGGGTAAAAAGACCAATTCACATTATCCCAACAGGGTTGGATTTGGAAGCTTTTAAACCTGAAAATGTGAAAAAGGATTTATGTATTTCAATTAAAGAGCAATTTGGAATTAGTGATTCTACGAAGTTAATAACGTATATAGGTAGAATTGCTCCAGAGAAGAGTATGGAGATTATCATTGATGGTTTTCAATATGTAAAAGATCCAAATGTTATGATGATGATTGTTGGTGGTGGACCAACATTGGATGATTTACGTAAGCAAGCCAAGGATTTGGGTATTGCTGATCGAATTATTTTTACGGATAAGCAACCACGAGAAGATATGCCAGCTTATTATGCAATCAGTGATGCTTTTGTTTCTGCATCGTTAAGTGAGACACAAGGGATGACCTTTATTGAATCCTTAGCTGCAGGACTTCCTGTCTTTGCACGTAAAGACGAAGTATTAGAAGAATTGGTTTTTGAAGGTGATACAGGTTTTTATTTTGCTACTCCTGAGGAGTTCGCCGAAAAAACGGATGCGTTCTTCGCTTTGTCGAAAGAACAACGTGTAGCGTTTAAACAGCGTTGTATGGAAGTAGTTAAAAAATATGATATTGAGAATTTTTATACTTCTGTATATCATGCTTATGAACAAGCGATTGAAGATTATGAAGAGTGCTTTCTTATTGAATCTATTAAAACAAGTGATGATTGCATGCGTTTATATTTGATCAACAAGAAATCTAATGAAGAAGTTACGTTACTTGTATCTTTGGATGATTATTTAAAATATGAAATAAAAAAAGATGGTATTTTAGAATATAGTTTGTATGAAGTTTTAAAAGATAAGGAACGTTCTCTTACTGCTTATCGTGGAGCACTTAAGAAGTTACGTTCTAAAGACCGTACCCGTAAAGAAATGTACGACTTTTTGATTAATATGGAAAATCCTTTGGATATTAAAACCATTAATGATCTTATTGATGTTTTAGAAGAAAAAGGATATATCAATGATGAAGCTTATACACTTATGCAACTTGAAAAAATGGATAAATCTTTGTATGGAAAGCAAAAGATGATTCGTCAATTGGTGAGTAAGGGAATCCCTTATGAAATGATTGAAGAACAACTAGAGCGTTTTGATGAATCACATGAACATACGAAGGCGTTTAAATTGGCTTTGGGATATCAAGATACAATTAAAAATAAATCAGTGAATGAAAAGAAAGAAATCATCAAAACAAAATTGATTAGTAATGGCTTTAGTTCATCTTTAGCTTCTGAGATTGTTCTTGATTTAAATTTTGAAGATGATATCTTAAAAGAGAGTGTAGCATTGCAAAAAGTAATTGATAAAGCTTATCGTAATTATAGTCGCAAATACGATGGGAAAGCATTAAATGATAGAATTAAGCAATATGCATTACGTAAAGGATTTATGTATGATGATGTTGTACACGCAATAGAAATGAGGGAATTAAATGGAGAATAAAAAAGTAAGAGATTTGCAAAATGGAGATCATGTTAAAATAAAATTATTAATATTTCAAGTAAATAAAGGAATTACCAATAAAGGAGCTCCATATCTTTCTTTTCAATTACAAGATAGTACAGGAGTAATGGATGCAAAATATTGGAATGTAAGTGATGCAGAAATCAATAAATATAAAGCAGGAATGATTTGTAGGTTTAATGCAGATATTTTATCACATAACAATCAATTACAAATTCGTGTCTCAAGTATTGAAGTATTAGATCGCAATAATGAAGATCTCAATGAATTTGTACGTAGTAGCAGTATAGGAAAAGAAGAATTGAAATTTAAAATCAATCAAGTAATTGAATCTATTGAAAATGATACATATCAAAAGCTTGTGAAGGCAACCCTTTTAGAGTATGAAAAAGATTTCTTTACCTATCCAGCAGCAAGTAAGAATCATCATAACTTTGTTGGTGGCTTAGCAACTCATGTATTGGGGATGATTGAAATCGGGGAGTTCTTGTGTAAACAGTATGAAATGCTGGATCGTGATTTACTTTTGAGCGGAATTCTAATGCACGACATTGGAAAAATTATTGAGTTGAGTGGACCTGTGATTATTGAATACACAACCGAAGGTAAATTATTGGGTCATATCTCAATCATGCAAGCAAAACTTTATGAAATTGCGAGTCGTATGAATATTGATAACGAAGAACTTACCTTACTTCGTCATATGATATTATCACATCATGGTGCTTATGAGTTCGGTTCACCAGTTTTACCAATGGTACCAGAAGCTGAAATATTAAGTTTGATAGATAATATTGATGCGAAAATGAACACACTTGAAAAAGCTTATGATCATGTAGAACCTGGAACTTTTACACCAAGGATCTTCGCGATGGAAAATCGTTCATTTTATAAAGCTAAAAATAAAAAATAGAGATCTAGGTGGTATGTTCCTTCTATGTAGTAAACAAAAGGATTGTTGAAACTATAAAGAGGGAACATAGCATTTAGGTTTCTTTTTTATTAAAAATTTTTAATGTTAAATTTGATTTTCCTTCATACATGAGCAATGAAAACGATGTATACTATGTTTAGGAGGTAAGATATGAAGCTTATTCAAAAACATAAAAAAATGATTATTGCATGCTTGATCATATTAATTATTGCTGTTTTCGCGGGTAGTATCCTTATCTTTCAATTTGTTGCAAGCAATGTTGCTTACAGTAAAGAGCAGGCGCAGGATATTGTTCTTGAACAATTTCCTGGAAAAGTTATAGAAGCGGATGTTGAACACGAACTTTTAAATACATATTATGAATTTACGATATTAGATCAGCAATCTCAGGAAATCGAAGTTGTGGTGGATGCGAAAAATGGATCCATTGTAGAAGTGGATTATGATTAAAGGAGGAAGGGTGTCATGGCAAAAATATTAATTGTTGAAGATGAAAAGAATATGCTTGATTTATTGCGCTTGGAATTAACTCATGAACACTACGAGGTGGATTGTGCACAAACAGGAAGAGATGCATTGGATAAAGCACTTGTAAATGAATATGATTTAATTTTGTTAGATTTAATGTTGCCACAGATGAATGGTGTTGAAGTATGCCGGCGAATTCGTTTAGAAAAAAGTACACCAATTATCATGTTAACAGCAAGAGATGCCGTTATGGATAAAGTGAATGGATTGGCATCAGGAGCTGATGATTATCTTGCTAAACCCTTTGCAATGGAAGAATTGTTTGCTAGAATACATGCTTTATTAAGACGCAGTACACAAACTTTATCAAATATTAATTATCGAGATTTAGTGTTACATATCGATGCTTTCCAAGTATGGAAAAAGGATCAAGAAATTTTATTGACAGTAAAAGAGTTTCAACTTTTAAAACTATTTATGAAACATCCTAGAAAAGTATTTCATCGTGATGAGTTGATTGAAGAGATATGGGGATATGAAAATGATGCGGAGACTAATGTTGTTGATGTATATATTCGCCATTTACGAAATAAGCTAGAAAGTGATAACGACACATATATTCATACGGTACGTGGAGTGGGGTATCGATTCGAATGAGACGTAAAAATATAAGATTTCGATTGACTCTTATCACTTCAATTATCATTTTAAGTTTTCTAGTTATTACAACGATTTTGTTTTCTCTTTTCCTTACATACTTTAGTCAAATCATTGAAAAAGTATACGGCATTGATGATGATATCTTAACTCCTTTTTACAGTATTATATTTATTGCTCTGGGGTTGTTAATCGTCTTTGCACTTATTGCTAGTATTTTAGGAGGAACCTTTGTTTCAGAACATTTTTTAACTACGGTTTCAAAATTTACAGATCAAATTAAGAAGATTCGGGAAGGTGGTCTTGATCAACGTTTGCCATTATCCAATAATGATGAATTAGATACTCTAGGATCGGAGTTTAATTCCTTGATGGATGATATAGAGGATTCTATGGAGAAACAAAATCAATTTGTATCTGATGCATCTCATGAATTAAAAACGCCATTGGCAATCTTGAATGGTAATTTGGATATGCTGAGCCGTTGGGGGAAAGAGGATCCAGAAATATTGGAAAATGCTCTGGAAGTTAGTAAGCTTGAAGTATCAAGAATGATTACATTAACAAATGAGTTATTACAGCTAACACGGGGATTTGATGAAAGAGATGAGGTTGCCGCCCTTTCTATTAATCCAATTATTTCACGTATTATAAGTGAGTATCAAAAATTATATCCTGATTTTAAGATTGCATTTCATACAGAGAACCCAAAGGATATCTATCTTCGGGTTGAACATTTTGAACAAATTATTCTAATTTTATTAGATAATGCAATAAAGCACAGTCGTGAAGAAACAAAGTCTATAGAAATTCTTCATCAGGAAAACAGACTAGAAGTAAAAGACTATGGAGTAGGAATCAAAGAAGCTCACAGAGATAAAATATTTGATCGTTTCTATCGTGTTGATGAAGCAAGAGAAAATAATCAAAATAGTTTTGGTTTAGGTTTATCAATTTTAAAGCGTATTAGTGAATGGTATCATTTTGATATTGCTATTGAAAGTAAAGAAGGACAGTATACAGTATTTATTATTACATTTAATGGAGGCAAAAATACATGAAAAAGTATATTATCGGATGTTTGATTTTAATGGTGGTAATTGTTGGTGGATGTAGAAATGATGATAGAAATCAAGCAAATAACCCAAAGGAAACAAGTAAAGCTGAAATCACTTTAGAAGAAGCGAAAGAAATTGCATTAAAAGAAGTAAATGGTGGTGTCGTGAAAGCAAATCAGGATTCTGATGATGGAATTACATATTATGAAATTGATATTGTGAAAGATGGTATCAAGTATGATTTTGAAATTGATCTAAGTGGAACTATTATATCAAAAGAAATCGATGATGATTATGTGGATGCAACAAATAAAAATTATATTTCTCAAGCTAAGGCTGAAGAAATTGCTTTAGCCAAAGTAGGTGGCGGATCAGTAGAAAAAAGTAAACTAGAACATGATGATGGGATAGCATATTATGAAATTGACATTGTGAAAGATAATATTCGTTATGATGTAGAAGTTTCTGCTACGGATGGAAATGTTATAAAATATGAAATCGATGACTAAGAGTAAATTTTCATTTACTCTTTTTTTAATTTGTAATCGAAAAATAATCATATTATAATAGGACAAAAGGAGAACTTATGAATGTTTTTGTAGCTTGTGATTCTTATAAGGGCTGTATGAGCAGCAAAACTGTGAATCAAATTGTAAAGAAGGCCATATTAGCTGTAAATGATAAAAATGAAGTTACTACTTTTAGTATGGGAGATGGTGGAGAAGGAACGGTAGATGCTTTTGTAGATGCATGTAAGGGGACAATGGTTAAAAAGAAAGTCCATGATGCCTATTTCAAATCTTTGGAAGCAAAATATGGTTTAATCGATGATGGTAAAACGGCAGTTATTGAAGTTGCAAGTTGTATAGGACTTAATATGTATGAGCGTGAAAAACGTCATCCTCTTTATGCTACAAGTTATGGTGTAGGTGAGTTGTTAATGGATGCTTATAGGCGAAAAGTTAACAAAATTATTATTGCTCTTGGCGGTAGTTCCACCAATGATGGTGGTATGGGAATGCTTCAAGCATTAGGCGCTAGATTTTATGATCAAAATAATATGAAGTTGAAATCCAATGCTATTAACTTAAAAAAGATTGAACGAATTGATCTTTCAAAGTTTCAATTTATGAATGATATTGAAATCATTGCTGCATGTGATGTGAAAAATAAGTTGTTAGGTGAGCAAGGGGCTACTTATACATTTGGGAAACAAAAAGGATTGTATGCAAATCAGATAAAGAAAATTGATAAAGCTATGGAAAACTATGCTACAAAGTTTTTATCACTAGGATATGATATTGCCAAGGAAGAAGGGAGTGGAGCAGCTGGTGGCATTGGAGCAGCCTTATCTTTATTAGGAGCTAAACATATAGGTGGGTTGGATCTGTTACGGTCGTATAGTGATTTCGATAAAATGATTAAAAATAGTAACCTCGTTATCACAGGCGAAGGACAAAGTGATTTTCAAACATTGTATGGAAAAGTTCCAGTAGGTGTAGTTGAAATTGCCAATCAATACAATAAACCTTGTATTTGCATAAGTGGCGCTTTAGGAGTAGAATATAATAAGTTATACGATAAAGGGTTTATTGGCATTTATAGTGTAGCAGATCGTGCTATGAGCTTTGCACAAGCTTTAGAGTTAGCACCAGAAAAGTTATATGCTTGTGCATATACGATATTTAAAACAATTAATTATTATGTGGAGGAAGGTAAATGAAAAAAATAGCATTGATATGCAGTTGCTTGCTTGTCGTTTTTATGAGTAGCTGTAGTGCTTCTTATGAGAGAAGTACAAAACCAGGGGAAATTGTTCAAATTACATACGATGAATATAAAGAGATGAAAAAAACAGATGATACTTATATGGTATTGATTACGCAGACATATTGTTCACATTGTAAAACATACAAAAAAGAAACTTTGGATGTATATTTACCAGAACATGGATTAACAATCTATGAATTAAATCTAACAAATGAAAAGAATGCAAATAAAGTTTTTAATGAGTTAAAAGAAGAATTTGATGGTGAATTCTCTGGTACACCAGCAACTTTAATCTTTGAAGATGGAGAGAATAAGGTAATGCATTCAGGAGTTTTAAAAGAAGGCGAATTGGATGATTATGTAACTAGTTATCAATTAGATAAAAAATAAAAATTATTAAGACAGATAAGACGAATTTTAGTTTCTTATCTGTTTTCTTTATGTTATAGTTAATATTGTAAACCGAAGAAGAGGAATTGAAATGAAAGAATTTGAAAACAATGCATTGTTTTGGCAGAAGCTAGATACAATTTTTTTATCTAGTACCTTAAAGATTGAGAGGGCTAAGGATACACAACATCCAAAGTATGCAAACATGGTGTATCCAGTTGATTATGGATATTTGCAAGATACAATTGGTAGTGATAATGAGCCAATTGATGTTTTTAGCGGGAAAGAGAAAAACAGACAAGTACAAGCGATTGTCGTATCTGCAGATATTTTAAAAAGAGACTGTGAAGTAAAAATCATTATGGGATGTAGTGAAGCGGAAATCCATTCAATTTTAGTTTTTTTAAATCAGACAGAATCACAGAAAGCAGTTTTGCTTAGACGTGGACAAGAGGTTCCTGAATGGGCGAGTAATAGTTAATTACTTGCTTTTCTTTTTATTTGTTTTTAAAATTATAGATGTGAGGAAAGAGATGCAAAAATTTAAATTAGTTTTACAACAATTTTCTTCCTTTGAAGGAAGTTTATTTCGATATTCATTAGCGTTTAGTTTTTTACTAGCGCTTTTTCCTGTTCTAATTGTAATTGTTATGTTATTTCATAATTCTGTTTTAGATGTAGGATTATTGTTAGATTATCTGTATCATTTTGTTCCAGAAAAGCTAATTGAAGATTTTGTTGTTTTCATTATGGATAAGAACTATCCTAGTACCCTGACCCTTATTTTGTCACTTGTAGCAGCTTTAAATTTAGCTAGTAGAAGTATTTTTTCTTTTATGATGATCAGTGCTAAAAATGAGAGCTATAATATTCCAAAACTTTTTGTTCGGGTTAAATCTTATATATTGTTTATTGTGTTAGTAGTGAGTGTTGGATTTATTGGCGTGTTAGCAAGTTTCTTCAATTATCCAGCAAGTGTTACTTTTGGTATAGGTTTATTTGTATTGTTTTATATTTTATATCGAACTCTTACCTTTGAAAAAAGACCGCTGCATTTTGGAATTATAGGGGCTATTTTTTCAACGGTGTCAATCATGTTAGCAAGTCAATTATTTTTACTTATTGTGGATCATTTTACTTCATATCAAAATATTTATGGACCAATGGCAAGTTTAGTAATTGCACTTTTATCAATTTATTTAATAGCTAGTCTTATATATTTTGGATATTGTTTGAATTGGGTATATGGACCTTGTTATCCAGAAAGAACATATAAACATGAAAAACTTTATGATACAATGATGGATATAATATCAAATATAAAGAAAAAAATTAAGGGAATCATAAAAAGATGAAAGTAAAAATTGAAAAAATTGGAATTAATGGGGAAGGTATTGCATATATAAATAAGCAACCTGTTTTTATTGATGGTGTATTACCTGATGAAATTGTGGATATAGAAATCATTAAACATTTTCCTCGTTATAAGATAGGGAAAATGAAGCAAATAGTAAAGAATAGTACAGAACGTGTTATACCCAAATGTAGTGTTTGGAAAGAGTGTCAAGCATGTACTCTTATGCATGCTGATTATGATAAGCAATTGTTGTATAAGCGTATGATTTTAAGTGAATCTTTGCAAAAGTATGCAGGTATAAGTGAAAGTAAAGTTCATGGTGTTATTAAAAATGAAAATGTTTTTGGCTATCGTAATAGCTTAAAATTACCATTTCATATGCATAATAAGAAATTGGTATTAGGAATGTATGCAAAAGAATCAAATCGCTTTGTACAAGTAAAGAACTGTATCGTCCATGAAGAACAATTAGAAACTATAAAAATGAATATTTTGAAGATTCTAAATAAATATCATTATGAGGCATTTTCTAATCAACATAAAAATGGCTTGCGATATCTTGTTTTGCGAGGAATTCATGGTGTTTTCCAATGTACGATTGTAAGTGGAAATACGATTTTCTTGAAAGAGTGTATAGATGAGATTATGGAAATTGATGGCTTAGTGTCTTTATGGCAGTCCATTAATATGTCTAAGAAAAGTGTACAATTGTTTGGTAACCAAATGATGCTTTTAGCTGGTAAGAAGAAAATCAAGTTTAAGTTTAAAGGTTTGACGATTAGTTTATCACCAAAAGCCTTTTTTCAGCTTAATACAGGGCAAGCAGAGCGATTATATGATCTTGTTGAAGAATTTATCAGTGATACTCCAAAATTGATTGTAGAAGCTTATTGTGGGGTTGGTATCATGTCTTTGATGTTAGCAAAGAAAGCAGAGAAAGTAATTGGTATTGAAGTGATCTCAGATGCGATTGCGAATGCACGTAGAAATGCTGATATGAATAAAATAAATAATGTGGAATTTTATTGTGGTGATGCAGGAAAAGAGTTAGTAAAGATATCAAAAAAACAAGCAATTGATGTTTTAGTAGTAGATCCTCCAAGAAGTGGATTGGATGAAACGATGATTACCTGTATTTTAAAAAGTAATATTAAAAAAATAATTTATGTATCTTGTAACCCAGCAACATTAGGTAAAAATATCAAAACATTAAGTAAAAAATATGAAGTTGAAGAAGTAATACCTGTAGATATGTTTTCTAATACTGCACATGTGGAGAGTGTGGCGTTACTAACAAAGTCAAAATAACGCCAAAAATGCTTGTTTTATGAGGATTTAAAGGCACTCAAGATTTTGGTCTTGAGGGTCTTTTTTGTGTTAAAAAAGCTGAAATGACGCGGTTTTAGTAGGTAGCGTTGACATTGTAGGTTTGCTGTTGTGGTGGAGCCTCTACTGATCTTGCAGAAGTGGTAGGTTTTAAAAAATTACACCTGAGGGTAGAAAATTTTACTCCCTAGATAATTGATAAGATTATTAAGTTTAGTTAGTACGACGAGGCCAGCCATAATTTTTACATTTAATATGGTTAAGAAATTTCACATATCAAGTAGTTCTTGAGGAAGACGAGGATTTTTTGATTAATTGTGATATAGTAGATACATTGAATTATCTTCCAGATAATAATTATCCTCATAAAAATCCAGAGATCATCAGAATAATGATTACTGGATTTTTATTTTATGGAGTATTTGGAAGCGGAAGAATGTCAATTCCAAGATTTCGCAACTCTTGAAATAAGCCTGCTTCATATGGAATAGGAGCATGAAAGTAAACTTTGAAAAGAATACGCTAACAAATTGACAAAACGTTAGTTTGAAATTGATACGAATATATGCTAACGTATAGATATGATGTTAGCTTTAAATTATCAGAAAGAAGGTGCTCTCATGTCAAAAAAAGAAAATAGTCTAGATATAAATCAAGATTTTATTACATTTAGTCAAGTAAAGGAGGAGGGTGTTCCTTACTCAGTTATTCGGAAGAAGCTCGATTCTGGTGAGCTTGAAAAAGCTGGTAGAGGTATCTATCGAAAGCCTGATGTCTATGTTGATGAGTCATATACACTGCAGTATCGCTATCCTAAGGGTGTATATTCACTTGAAACAGCGCTCTGGCTACATGGTTTGTCACTGACAGTTCCATTTGAACCAACGATGAGTTTTCCTTATGGGACTAATACCAAGCTGATTAAGGAAGCAGGTATCAAACCTATAATTCTCCGCTCAAACTACGAGGAAGGAATAGTAGAGGTGAGAACACCTGGGGGACAGATAGTTCGAGTCTATGAGATTGAAAGAACTTTAACTGAGAGTCTTCGGGGCGTTTATAAAATGGATGTTCAAATAATTGCTCCGGCATTTAAGATGTATGCAAGCAAAGGGAAAATCAACTTTTCCAAGTTGCTTAAGTACGCTAAGATGTTTAAAGTAGAGAAAAAAGTTCAGTCGTACTTGGAGGTGTTATTGGTGGAGGGCTTACATATGTAAGTTTTAAGTTGTGTTGTGATAAATTGCAATCATCTTTACAAAATACTTTGTTATCTAATCCAGATTATAATGTGATAGATGTTGAAAATATTCTTGTAATTGAATAGAAGCTGAAATGAAGTATGGCATGTGAAAATCCTTTTTTTACTAAAACGTAAAAACTAGTATAGCTTATTTGAAAAAAGAAACAAAGCCCTAGAATGAAATGATTCATGGGCTTTGTTATTTATAATAATATGTTAGATAATGATTTATTCTTCAGGTGTTGGCATAAGCTCGGTAGCTGATACCATTGCCACAATACAAGGTATTTCTCCAGGTGCAGCGTTGGTTTCAATATCATCTGGTATTTTGATTAAGACTAAGTATGAGGGATATACATAGTTATTGGTACTCCAATGACGACTATCATATAATTCAATACCCAATACATCTTTATAAGTTTCATCACTTAATGCATTTTGGATAATTGTCTGATAAGTCGTATCAGCGTTATCAAAATATGGAATCTGTATTGGACCACATGCGTAATCGTTTTTCAAGTTTTCTAGTGCTTGTTTAGTGCTGATCATTTTTTTGTCAGCTACTTTAGTTAAAGTGAAATTATTTGGCAATGATATACTAAGTTCCTTTCCGTTATCTCCCTCAAATAAATCATAGTCCATTCGCTCAAATGATTTCATCATATCATTAACATCACTACGGGTTACATAGCCCTTTCCATTTGATTCTGGGGGAGTATCAAATGCACTTGTATAAGTATATGGTTCATAGGGGTTACCAGTAAGCTCCTCCAAAATTTTAATTGCAAAATTATTAGCAGCTTCACTGTCTTCTATACCATATTCTTTTGGGTTTTTAAACCAAATGGTTACATATATATGTGCATCGATAGAAAATGAAACACCATTAGGATAAGAATACGTAATGCTTGTTTTTACTCCCTGTTCAGTTGCATCATCTGTGATTGTTCTATCTTTAGAATCTAGATTTAGTATTTTTTCGATTGGTTCTGCATATTGTTTATCAAATTGTTCTTGTGAAACTATATCTGTGATACTTTGAATGATACGTCCATCTTGCGAATAGTCTAATCTAATATTTTCATAAACTGGTAAGGTGTCATACAATGCTATATCAGAGATTTCTAAATTGTTTGGATATGCAGCATCCTTTTTTAAATAAATAAGTCCATCGTCTCCTTTGCGAGAATTAGATCCAGCATCCTTTGTTTGTGATATATCCTCTTTTTTAGGATTTGAATTCATTTTTTGTAGTGTAAATACACTTATAATCATTAAACATACAACGATAGCTAGAGCCATAATAGGTTTCATGTTATTCTTTGTTACTTTTTCATTTGATATTTCTTGAAGATGCTCTTTTAGTTTATTGTTTTCATTTATTTCATCTATATAGGTTTTATAATTTTTTTTGTTCATGATGATTCCTCCATTTGAGATTTAAGATATTTTAATGAGTTTTTTATATCACGAGAGACAGAACTAATGCTACGACCTGTCATATCTGATATTTCTTTATAGGTGTAACCTTCAATATAATACAGATATACTATTGTGCGTTCTTCTTTTGAAAGTGCCATAAGTTCATCGTGTACTTGAATGCTTTCTTTGCTAATGATAAATTCATTAATATCAACATCGACATGTTTCTTCTTGAAGAAACGGCGATGCAAGCTATTGCATTGATTTATAGTGACACGAACTAACCAATTTTTTAAGTGTTCTTCACTTTCAAAAGGCTTACTTTTATATAATTTGATATAGACTTCCTGTGCAATGTCTTGGGCATCATGAAAACTTGACGTGTTTGCCAAAGCAACATGAAAAACGAGATTGGAATATTTATCTATATATTCTTCAAACTGTGAATGATCCATTGTAAATAATCCTCTAAACTTTCTAACTCATCTTATCATAACTTTTTTAAAATAGGACAGACAAGTAATAATGGATCCATGGTATCGCTAATTACTTATCTAACAATACTACGTTTGACTTTATCTTTTTTTTCATAAATCGTAAATTTTTTAATAAATGAATTATGGATAGCTTGCAAAAGGTTGGTAGTAAGTATGTACTTAAGGTATACTTATCATGAGGTGAAGTCATGATAACGCAAAATACGGTTGATGAATTTATCAATAAAATGAAAGAAGAAGGCTATGTTGTACGTGAAAATGTAGCTTTGAAAGATTATACGAGTTTAGAGATTGGAGGACCTGCAAGATTGCTTGCAGAACCTTATTGTAGTGATGAAATCAAATGTTTAGTAACGGAAGCAAAACGACTTAATATACCGTTTTATGTTTTAGGAAATGGTTCGAATGTGCTAGCTTCAGACTTTGGGTTTCAAGGATTAATAATTGTTACGAAAACAAATTTTAATCAAATCATGATTGATGATGATACAAATATAATTGCGCAGTCTGGTGCTACTTTAAAAGATGTTTGTAGCTATGCATATGAACACAGTTTAAGTGGACTAGAGTTTGCCTGGGGAATTCCTGCTACGGTAGGTGGAGCAGCATATATGAATGCTGGCGCTTATGGTGGTGAGATGAAAGATGTAATGATTCATTGTAGTTATATGGATGGTGATGGAAACTTTCATATGCTGAATAGTGATGAATTGTTTTTTTCTTATCGCCATAGTTTTTTTAGCGATAAAAATGTTGTGATTTTAGAAGCAAAATTTGGTTTATGGAATGGTAATCAAACCAAAATAAAAGAACTGATGGATGATTTGTTGGAGCGAAGAAAGGCAAAGCAACCGCTTGAGTATCCAAGCGCCGGAAGCACCTTTAAGCGTCCTGAGGGGAATTATGCATCAGCTCTAATTGAGCAATCGGGTATGAAAGGGTATAAACATAAAAATGCAATGGTAAGCGATAAGCATGCAGGATTTGTAATTAATCACAATCATGCTACAAGTAAAGAGTTTTTGGAGCTTATTGATATTGTGAAGAAAGAAGTAAAAGCAAAAACAGGTTATGAACTTGAATGTGAAGTGCGTATTATTGGAGAAGAAGCTGATTAGAAATCAGCTTTTATTTTGGGACTGCATTTCTTCAATAACGTCCATTATATAACTGGCATGCGGTCCATATACAACTTGGATTTCATTTCCTAATTTTAGATATTCCAGTGCCCCTGTTTTTTTTATTTCATCAAAAGAAAATTTATCAACGTCTAATAAACGAAAGCGAAGTCTTGTAATACAACAATCCATAAAAGTTATATTATCTAAAGTACCACAATCACGAATTAAAATTGATGCGATTTGGAGCGCTTCTTCTTTTGTTAGATTGGTAGATAAAAATTGTGTATCTTCACTTACTTCACGACCTAATGTATGCATATTAAATTTTTTAATAACATAAGTAAAGGTAAAGTAATATAAGAAGAAGATAAAAATACCTAACACTACCAACATAATAGGGGTTTTAGAAAATGGCATATTGAAACTTAAAATGAAGTCAATGAATCCTGCACTGAAACTAAATCCAGCAATCCATTGAAATTGTGCAGCAATGAATACACAAATTCCAGTTATTATTGCATGTAATAAATATAGTGGTGGAGCAATAAACATAAAAGCAAACTCGAGAGGCTCGGTTACACCTGTGAAAAAAGATGCAAAAGCAGCTGATAATAAGAATGATTTTATCTTTTCACGATTCTGTGGATAAGCTGTTTTCAACATGGCAAAGGCAACACCAGGAAGGCCAAACATCATGATGGGAAAAAATCCAGCTTGATACATTCCTGTAACACCCAAAGTTCCTGTAGAAGCCCAGAAGTTCCCAATGTCATTAATTCCAATGACATCAAACCAGAATACAGAGTTTAGAGCATGATGCATTCCAATCGGAATTAATAAACGGTTAAAAAATGCATATATCCCAGCACCTAAAGGTCCTAACCCACTTACCAAAGCTCCAAATGAAATTAAACCTTCGTAAATGAAAGGCCATAAAAAGTATAAAATGATGGCAACAATAATTGTTATTAAAATAGTAATTAGTAGAATAACTAAATACTTGTTAACTTGTTGGAATGTTTTTTTATTGAAGCGATTGTATATCCCTGAAGCAATCACTCCTGATAGAATACCAATAAATTGATTATCAATTTTTTCAAAAGCGATGGGAATTGCCCCGCTAGTTTCACTTTGATAACTAGCAACACTATCACTTCCTAATAGGGAAGTAATAATTAAGAATGTTAATAACCCATTAAACGCACTAAAACCACTTTGATCATCACTAAGGCCATAAGCCACACCTACAGCAAAGGTCATAGGCATAAAGCTCAATAGTGCATTTCCAGTAGTTTTTAAAATGATTGCAAAGAAATAAATAGTAGAATTATCGATTTGTTCAAAGGAGTAACCTAATCCTGTGAGAATTGCAGCAATGGGAAAGATTGCAATGGGAAGTAATAAGGATTTCCCAATTTTTTGTAAAGTCATATTAGTTTATGATTTTATTGATATGAATCATCAGGTAAACTTTTTCATCCTGTGTGAGTTCATACTTATAGTTCATCTTAACAATTTCATAAATGTTTTCAATGCAACGCTCCATCAATGCATGATTACCCACAAGCAAGGTATATAGTTGATCCAAATCGATAGGTTCTTTTTTAGTATTTTGAAAAATATGCTGGGCTAGAAATTTCAGATGTGTTAACAACCGAGAATAATCAAGTTCATTTTCATCAAAAGATAAATGAAAGGTATTTTCAATAATCGTTTGAATATCTTTAATAAATCGCAATATCTTGGTTGCATTTCCAGTGGTTGTCCCCATATTTGCATTCACAATATGCATAGCGATATAACTTGCTTCATGCTCACCTAATTCAATTTTAGTATTTGCTTCAATTAATTTTAGTGACCACAAGCCCAGTTTAAATTCATCTTTATACAAAGTTCTAATTTCGGTAAGCATCAAATTTGGCATTTGCATATTTCGTTTTTTTCTTTCGACAGCATACCAAAGGTGATCGGTAAGTGAAATTAAAATTTGATTGCTTAAAGTAATATTTAATTCTTTGGTTGCTTTGCTAGCAATTGCTTCTGCAATTTGAAAGTATAGAACTGGTGTGCGATTCAATAATTGATTGATTTGAGTACGTTGTTTATCTTCAAATGTATACTTTTTATCAATCTTTTTTTCGTCAACAAAATCATTGGCTTTTTTTTGAAAACCAATTCCATTTCCGGTTAGGATAACTTCTTTATCACCATCTTTTGCGGCTATGATATTGTTATTATAAATACGGACAATTTTCATAAAGTTTCCTCCTAAAATACTAAAGATTGCATTTCTTCTTTTTGCAATTCTTCCAATGCTTTTGTTAGTTTATCACCATCTTTATCTATTTTTAAAATCAAAATATTCGCTTCTTTTTCATAAGGGATAGCAAAGCCCAAATCTTGAAATTTCTGCATATCTACAAAACTTATGGATATCACAAAAACTTCTATTCCCAAATTAGGAAGGTATTGAAAACGAATTATGTTTTCAATACCACCAAATGCATGAAATAAGTTTTGAACAGTTTTATCATCATGTTTTTTTGTATTGATTACTCCTATATCAAAATGAATATTTAACTTTTGAAATAAGGTATAGAAAATCACCCCATATGCAATGCTTGCACCTATTCCGAGCAGTGGGATAGGAATACTACTATTATTATATACTATTATGAGCAAACCAGTTAAAAATATATGAATACCATAAAGAATTGGACTACTCATAAAAATGATAATATCAAATAACATACCATTTCCACCTACTATACTATTTAAGAAAATCATTATAAATAAGGATAAATATAAATTTTTAAGTTGTTTGTTTGAATGAAGATAAACAATAATTAGTACTATTGGAGTTATATACATTGTAATGCTTGAAAGAAATGCTTGGCTTTCAATATCAAACATGGGAAGCAATGAAAATCCAATAGGGGTTAATAGTTTTTGAATACTGGCAATCCATCCATCACTAATGAAATGAAATTGTTTTATTCCATTAATTAGGGTGATTAAACCTTCAACAATATATGGCCAAGTAAAAAAAAGAATACTTGATATGAAAATCATAATACAACCAGTTATAATAGGAACCAAACGTTTTCCACTAAAGAATGCAAATCCTTGAGGAAGTTGAACACTTGAAAAATGATTATAAATCCAAGCACTTATAATTCCACACAAAATTCCAATAAATGGTGTTTGAATATAAACAAAGGTTGGATCTAATTGGTAGGTAGTACTTTCTAGTGCCTTTTGAAATGTATCGTTTGTTAGAATTTGAGTAACTACAATGTAGCTAATGATACCGCTTAAAATACTTGTTCCATCCATTTTTAAAGTTAGAAAAAAAGTAACACTTGCTGCAAGTAAGAGTGGCAAATGGTGAAAATATAAAGGTTCTAGATTTATTAGAAAATATAATCCAGAGAATTGAAAAGTCTCATAAAAAAAACTACCAATTAAACTTAATCCAGTAATTATCGGCAATATTAAAAGTGGCAACAGTAAACCGAGACAGTATCTTTTATAGGTATTCACCTGCAGTACCCCCTATTTATTTTTCCCCTTAATCGCCTTCATTATATGAAGTACAAAGGGGTTTGTCAATTTTTTATTTATGTGATTATTTGACAAATTCGAATATTTACAGTAGCATACTGATTGAAGAAAACAAGGGGGTAAAAAATGTTTCAACGATTTTCTAAGCGGAAAAAACATTTGGATATTTTTGCTCCAGTAGACGGTCAGACAATGAGTCTTGATCAAGTAGATGACCCTGTATTTTCTGGAAGAATTATGGGTGAAGGAATTGCGATTAACACGCATTGTGGTAAAGTATATGCGCCAGCAGATGGAACAATTGCAGTATTGGCCAAAACCAAACATGCAGTTGCCATGAAATTGAATAATGGAATTGAATTGTTAATTCATGTTGGCATCCATACAGATACATTAACAGGCAATGAATGTTTATCCCACGTAGAAACTGGACAAAGAGTAAAAAAAGGAGAATTACTTCTAACGTTTGATTCAAAGAAGATGTGTAAAGAAACCGATATTGTTGTTCCAATTATTGTGTTGAATAGTTCACAACATCCAATTTGTCACTTGAAAATAGGGACAAAAGCGGTTGTGAATGAAACGGTATTGTTTGAAGTGCAATAACTGGATATTGACAACAACAAATATCGTGTTAAAATGAAATTGACAGGTAGAATAGATAAGGTTGGATTGTAACTAGTAATAGGCAAGACTAACGAAATCACAGTGATGTGTTTTTGTTAATCTTGCCTTTTTGTTTCTTCCGCGATTGTCTATTGTAGTACTTGTTTCTCTTACACATCATCTGTGAGAAAACGATCCAAATGTTTTTGATACCGCAATATTAAAAACCACATAGGTGTGTGTGATATGATAATGATTTTTTATGCTCATATAAATGACAGGCATGAGCAATAAAAATTTAGTCATGGGGATGGAAACGCATTCATAAGTAAACACTAATAATCCAACAGGTTTCATTTCAAACTTCTTAGCAGGTTGATTATTGGGTTATGATAGGTTCCCCATATAAAATTTCGATGTTTTCAAAAACAACTGAATTTTGGAAACTATCATAAATTGGTTTTATATTATGAATGGAGAAACAAGTACTAGGGTAGATAATCTGGTTCCCAAGAAGGAAAGGGATTTTAACACACCAAATATGTAATAACAGTGGATTTACACATAGGAATCCACTGTTATACATATATTGTGAAAAAGGGATTTGGATAATTTTTTTTCTTTATTAAATCTATGATATAATAGCTAGGCAATAAAGGGGAAAAGATGAAAAAGCAATTAGAAAATAGTATTATCAAAACCTATCGAAAAGATATTTGGTCAAAATTTATGAAGGCTTTACGAGAGTATGCATTAATTCAAAGCGATGATGTCATAGCCGTTTGTATCTCAGGAGGAAAAGATAGCATGTTGATGGCAAAATGTTTTGCTATTCTCTCACGCTTTACAGAGGTTCCATTCACAGTAAAATATATTGTAATGGATCCAGGGTATAAGCAAGAAAATCTAGAGAAGATTAAAAGCAATGCCAAAAAGTTAGAAATTCCGATTGAAATATTTTCAACTCAAATTTTTGAAACAGTAGAAAAAATTGATAAAAACCCATGCTATTTATGTGCACGGATGCGTAGAGGGTATCTCTATAATTATGCACAAAAGCTCGGTTGTAATAAAATTGCACTTGGTCATCATTATGATGATGTAATCGAAACAAACTTGATGAATATTTTCTATGCTGGTGAAATTCGTACCATGATGCCAAAGCTTCATTCACAAAATTTTAAAGGTATGGAATTGATTCGTCCTTTATATTTAGTGAAGGAAGATGCTATTATTCGTTGGAAAGAGTGGAATGATTTAGATTTCTTAGAATGTGCATGTCGGTTTACGGAAGAAAATGATAGTAATTTAAAAGAACAGACGAGTAAACGAAAAGAAATAAAAGACTTAATCAAAAAATATAAGGAAATAAACCCTTATTTAGATAGTAATATTTTTCATTCTATGGCGAATGTAAATATTAGTAAAGTTCTTTCTTATTATGATGAGGAAAAAGAAGTAAACTTTCTAGATACATATGATTCTAAAGAAAGTTAATTAAGTTGTTTTTTAATTATTTATATATTAAAATAAAGAGGTGACTGGGGGGTTCAAAAATGAACGTTATAGTATGTAAAGATAAAAAAGAAGTAGCTGAAAAAGCGTATGAAGTGATGAAAGAAGTGGTTGTAAATAAACCAACTGCGGTATTGGGATTGGCAACAGGCTCTAGTCCAATTGGATTATATGGGGAAATGATTGCTGATTATAAAGCAGGGAATGTTAGCTATAAGGATGTTACAACATTTAATTTGGATGAATATGTAGGAATTGCAAAAGATCATCCAGAAAGTTATTCAACATTCATGCACAAAGAATTGTTTGACCATATTGATGTGAAAGAAGCGAATGTACATTTGCCTTATGGAAACACACAAGCAGATTGTGATGCTTATGAAAAGGCGATGAGTGATGTTCGTGTAGATATTCAAGTATTGGGAATTGGAAGAAATGGGCATATTGGGTTCAATGAACCAGGAACTTCTTTTGATTCACTTACACACATTGTGAGTTTAGATCAAAAAACAATTGAAGATAATGCTAGATTCTTCGATAATGATGTAACCAAAGTCCCAAAGCAAGCAATTTCAATGGGAATTGCGACAATTATGAAAGCAAAGAAAATCTTGTTAATTGCAACAGGAGAAAATAAAGCTGATGCGGTTGAAGCTATGGTAAATGGGCCAATCGATGAATCCATGCCTGCATCAATCTTACAAAACCATGATAACGTTGTAGTTTTTGTAGATGAAGCAGCAGCAAGTAAGTTGAAATAAAGAGTCTTGGACTCTTTTTTTAGTGGTTGCAAAAAAATGGAACTATGCTAAGGTTAGTGATATAATTTTAAGTAACAGGAGGATGTATGATCAAAGCAATATGTATGGATTTGGATGGAACTTTATTGACAAGTGAAAAAACAATTAGTTCAAAAACGCAACAGGGATTGAAATCCTATGCGAAGCAAGGAGTGCAATTAATTCTAGCTAGTGGACGTACGAGAAAGCGTATGCAAGATTATGCCGATATAATTGACCTTGAAGTTAGTGATGGAAAAATAATTGAATCAAATGGAGTTGCTATATATGATTATGAAAAGGATTCTTATGAAGTAATCAGAAGGATGAAATTTGGTGAGGTAAAAGAAATTGTTGATTTTTTAAAAACCCAAAAGGTTGAAATCTTGATTATGGGTGAAGAAAATGTGTTTATTATATTAGCTCCAGGCGAAAAAGAGAGTAGCTATATCCGCAGCAGTAGCAATATGGAAGGATTAAAAAATAGAAAATTCTTTTATATTAAGGATATAGATGAAATTAATGAAGCAGTTAATAAAGTTTGTGTTTTTGAAAATGAAAAGCTTGTTAATGAACTATATGAAAAGTTATCAAAAGATACATTTAAACATGCATATTGGTGTGGTAGAACATTACCTGTGTGGTTAGAAATTGGTCCAGCATCAGTTAGTAAAGGAAATGCTTTAGTTAAGATCATGGAACGTTATCAATGGAAGGATGATGAAGTCATCGTATTTGGTGATGGAGAAAATGATTTATCGATGTTAGGAACTGTAAAAAACAGTGTTGCTATGGGAAATGCAATGGAAAGTGTAAAAGCTGCATGTGCATTTGAATGTGGCACAAATGATGAAGATGGAATTATAAATTTCTTAAAGGAGAAGGAGGAAATATTATGAAAATAGTAAGCGGTAGTGAATTTGAAAATGTAATTAAAGAAGGTGTTGTATTAGTAGATTTTTATGCAGATTGGTGTGGGCCATGTAAGATGCAAGCACCAGTGTTAGAAGAAGTAAGCAAGGAAATGGAAAATGTCACAATTGTGAAATTAAATGTTGATAATGACCCTGCAATTGCACAAAAATACAATGTCATGTCAATTCCAACATTAGTATTGTTTAAAAATGGTGATGAATTGGCTACAACGGTAGGTTTTCAAGCAAAGCCACAATTGATTGACTTCATTAAGCAAGGATTGTAAGATGAAGCGCGCCTTTAAAGCAATAGGGATTATAGTAATTGTTGTTTTATTGATTGGTGGTTGTAGTTATGGTGTTTATAAATATAAGGTTTCACAAAGTGGAAGCTTAAATGTTTTAATTATTGGAATTGATTCACGTGAGGGGTTAGATGGAGCACGTAGTGATTCTTTGATGGTTGCACATATTGATCAAGATCATAAAGAAATAAAGTTAATTTCAATTCCTAGAGATGCCTATGTTCATATTCCTTCGGTAGATCGAAATGATAAAATCACACATGCATATGCATATGCAAAAAAAGAGGGAACGATTGAAACCATGGAGTATTTGTTTGAAACAGATTTTGAGTATTATATTGAAGTGGATTTTGAAAAAATGATAGCACTGGTAGATTCTATTGGTGGTATTGATTTAACTCCAACAGCAACCTTTTGCGAAATGGATGAGAAGGACAATGCACAAAGCTATTGTTTTGAAGAAGGACAGAGTGTTCATATGAATGGTGCTATGGCACTTTCATATTCACGTCATCGAAAGAGTGATAGTGACCTTTATCGTGCTGCTCGACAACAAGAAGTTATCAAAGCAATGGTTTCCAAAGTGAAGAGTTCGGGTGTTTTTGACATTTATAATTTTTATAAAGATGTTAAAGAAATAAGTGATACGAATTTGGATTTATGGGAGTTAATTGGATATGCTGATATGGCATTTAATGATTTTCGTTTAGAACAAGAAGTTGCAGAAGGTCAAGGTATGATGATGTGGGATGAGTATTATGGACAGGATCTTTACTTTTTCATCCTTGATGAAACTTGGGCGCAAGAAAAAATTGAATATTTTCAAAGATAGGTGATTATTACCTATCTTTTTTATTTTATAAAATCATCGTCTTGATATACTTAATTATAATGAAATTTGTTTATATTGGTGGTAAAATAAATACAGGAGGGAATTATGAGACAAAAACACAAGCAATTATTAGGTGTCTTAGTGGTTGTTTTATGTGCATTTCTACTGTTTCATCAGCCAATTGTGGCAGAGGTTGGAAACTCTGGTGGCTTTGGTGGAGGATCAAGCGGTGGAGGCGGAAGCTGGGGAGGCTCAGGAGGCTTTTTTGTTTTCGGAGGTGGTCCAGTAGCTATTATTATTTTTATTATTTTTATAGCTATTCGCTTATATGCTTCTTCTAAACAATCAGATAGAGGTACAAGTAGTCGCTCAGCATTTAATACTTCATATATAAATGAAGATGCAGTGATTGCTAAAATCAAAGAAAATGATCCAAACTTTTCTGCTGAAAAGTTTAGAGGTTATGTTGGTGAAATTTACATTACATTACAAGAAGCATGGGAAGCAAAGGATTGGAAAGCAGTAAGACCGTTTGAAAGCAATGCTTTGTTTAATATGCATAATCGACAATTACAAGAATATATTGATAAGAATTGGACAAATCATTTAAATATGCAAGATGTAAGACAAGTTACATTAGCAAGCTATAAAATTGATGGTGATCAAGAAGTATTGAGCGTTCGTGTGAATGCATGTTGCATTGACTATACAACGGATGATAATACAGGTAAAGTAATTAGTGGGAATGAAAGACAGTTGAATGAACGTTCATATCGCTTTGAATTTATTCGTAGCGTAGGTGTTAAGACCGATGTAGAGGTTGGTTTAAATCCAACCAATTGTCCAAATTGTGGGGCACCTACACAGGTTACATCTAGCGGAGAATGTGAGTATTGTCATTCTGTAATTACCAATGGAAAGTATGGATGGGTGTTGAATAAGTATGGTGCGTGGTAAACGAATAGTATTTGTTTTGCTAACAACCATTTTATTCTTTTGCTCAATGAATGATATCAAAGCAGAAGTAGGAAACTCAGGAGGCTTTGATGGAGGATCTGATAGTGGAGGATCTGGTGGTTCATCAGGAGGATGGAGTTCTGGTGGTGGGTCTGATTTTAGTTCAGATGGAGGATCAGGATCTAGTAGCCCAATATCCATACTTATTTTTGCAGGGTTTTGGGGTGTTTCTATGTATGTGCAATATACTCGTAAGAAAAAGAATGACGAACCATACATTGTAAATGAAATAGATAACTCTGCGTTTAATAAGGATTATTACGATGAAGAAAGTATTGTTGAAGAGATTAGAAAAAGTGATCCTAATTTTGATTTATTAAAATTTAAAGATTATGTTGGCGATTTATATGTAATGTTACAGAAGTCATGGGAAGCAAAGGATTGGAAGCAAATTCGTTTGTTTGAAAGTGACACTTTGTTTAATATGCATAGAAGACAGTTACAGGAATATATAGACGAGCAAAAAACAAATTATTTAAAATATCAGACAGTTGATTCAGTGTGTATTACAGAATATCGAAAAGATACTTCATTGGAAATTTTGGTTGTTCGTTTGAATGCTTATTGTGTAGACTATATAACAAGTGATGTAACTGGAGCTTTATTAGATGGAGATAAGGAGAAGGTTAATGATAGGTCTTATTATTTAGAATTCATAAGATCAATAGGCGTACAGAGCGATCCAGAGATATCGCCAAAATTGACAAATTGTCCTAATTGTGGAGCTCCACTTCAAGTATCAGAAAGTGGAGAATGTGAATATTGTCGTTCTGTAATTACTAATGGAAAATATGGATGGGTATTAAATAAATATGGAGCTTGGAGAACAGCAAGGAGGAAATAAGAAATGGGTTTAATTAGAGCAGCAGTGGCTTCTGCTAGAACAACACTAGCAGATCAATGGGTAGAGTATTTCTACTGTGATTCATTAAGCAATGATGAATTATTAAAAAAAGGTGAAAAAACGGTTAGCAGTGGTAGTAATACGAAAGGAAGTCCTAATATTATTACGGATGGAACTGGAATAGCAGTTAATGAAGGACAAGGAGTTCTTATTGTAGAAGATGGAAAAGTTGTAGAGTTTACGATGGAACCAGGACGTTTTACTTGGAATAGTTCATCAGAGCCTAGTTTGTTTAGCGGTGGTTTTCAAGGGTTAAAAGATTCTTTTAAAACATTTGGAAAACGTTTTACAATGGGTGGTACACCAGGGAAAGATCAACGTGTATACTTCATCAATTTAAAAGAGATTTTTGACAATAAATTTGGTACATCTACACCAATGCCTTACAAAGATCCAACATACCGAGGAATCTATATTCGTTATTTTGGACAGTATACAATTAAAATTGAAGATCCAATTCGTTTCTATACAAATGTAAGTGGAAATGTTGAACGTGTATATTTAAAAAGTGATTTGATGCAACAAGGGCATGCAGAATTTGTAAATGCATTAGATGTAGCGATTGCGAAATGTAGTGATGAAAACTATCAATACAATGATTTGCCTAAAAAACAAATAGAAATTGCTAAGTTTATGAACGATGCACTTGACGATGATTGGAAGGAAAGACGTGGAGTTGTAATTTCTTCGGTAGCAATTGAAAAAGTTACACCAGATGATGAATCAAGAGCACGTATTGAAAAGATTGATGATGCTATTATGATGTCAGATCAACGTGTTGCAGCAGGACGATTAGCAGAAGCGCAAGCAAATGCAATGGAAAAAGCAGCTGAAAATGATGCAGGTGCAATGCAAGGATTCTTAGGTATGGGCTTTGCTGCTCAAGCTGGTGGAATGAATACTGGAAATATGTTTGAAGGAACCAACCAACAAGAAAATAGTCCGTTCTTTGAAAACAATCCACAACATACAGCATCTGATGCTGAACCGTTCATTGAACCAGCACAAGCACCAAGCAATGAGTGGAAGTGTAAAAAATGTGGACATATGAATAGTGGAAAATTCTGTAGTGAATGTGGTGATGCGAAACCAGATGATGGAAAATGGACATGTGAATGTGGACATGAGAACACAGGGAAATTCTGTGGAGATTGTGGAAAGAAAAAACCAGAGTAGTAAAAAGAAGATAAAGGATATTATTGTAATCGATTTTGATTGATACAGTAGTATCTTTTTTTATGGATTGGATTTTATAGTGAAAAAAACAAAGGCTTGAATGTCAGAAGAAATGCAACAATGAAGGAAAAAGAAGCAAAAGGTGATGGATAAACAAGAAAAATAATAAACTATATTCCTATATTGACA
>NZ_JAQFIQ010000005.1 GCF_029504745.1 Breznakia sp. PF5-3
TTATAGAGGATTCACCTCTGAAGCAAGACAATTGCACTTTTTTGATAGATTATAGTTAATTTTATTTAGCTATTGACATCTAATAGTTTGTCTTTATTATAAAACGAACACTCGTTCCTTTATTCAATTCACTTTTAATATCAATATGAATATTGTGACGATCCGCAATTTCTTTCGCTATTGCCAATCCCAAGCCACTTCCATTTGCATTGTTTTCATCTTTACTTGCATAAAAGTTCTTAAAAATATTAGGCAAGATGGAAGAATCAATACCACAACCATAATCCACCACTTCAATAATCTTATCATCTTTGTCTGCACGTACATCTATTTTACTAGCAACATTAGAAAACTTGATTGCATTATCGAAAACAATCATGAACATTTGACGAATTCGTGTATAATCTGCATGAATCATCCATACCTCATTAAGTTTATTATCATAGCATATCTCAATCTCTTTCTTCTTTGCAATCTGAGTGGATGATCGTAGTGCATCCTCTACAACATCAAATACATTCACTTCGTTTTTCATAATCGAATAACTCGGATTTTGTAATCGTGATAGTTCTAATAGATCATTTACCATTCGCTCTAAATGCAAACTATCTGCCAGCATCTGTTGATAATACTCCTTGCGTTTATTCTCATCTTTTATAACACCATCATTTAATGCTTCTAAAGAACCACGAATGACTGTAATTGGGGTTCTTAATTCATGTGAAATATTAGAAATGAAATCTTTTCTAGATTGTTCTAATATTTCAATATTCTTGGCTGATTCATCCAATTTTAAAGCTAACATATCAATATGCTTTGCCAAAGAACCTAATTCATCATTTTGTTGGATATCTGTATGTGCTTTATAATCACCTTCCGCTAACTTTTGAGTGGTTGCCTCCATCTTTTTTAAAGGATAAACAAAACGCTTCGCTAAAAGAATCGACAATCCGAAAATAAATAGGATAGCCACTCCAAAACTAATCATCAACACCGTAATTCCTGAGCGTGATAATGCCTCAATTCCAGAGACTTCACTATGCAGTAATACCGCTGCAACAACATTATTATCTTTATCATATACAGGAGCTCCTGCTGTAATTGTAGGATCTTCTAAAAGACCACTAAAATTATCACTCGTTACACTTTCTCCAGCAAAAACATCCTCTACCATCGTCTCAGCACTATCTGGCAAATCGGCATAACTAACTTCATGTTTTCCATGTCCTACTTGAATATTTTTGGTATCTCGATCAACAACCCAAACATTTCCTAATGTTGCATCATCAACAAATCGTATGTATGCACCATATCCATTTTGTCCATTTTGTCCATTTTGACCTTGATTATTCGCTTGTCCTTTGCCATTCCCATGTCCATGAGAAGTTGTTTCATGCTCTTTCTCACTCTCTGCAAGTTCATAAGTACTCAATGTATCTGCAATATTTTCAGCGCGCTCTTTTAAATCATTTGAACTCGTATTTGTCGTTTGCGTCGAAAACAAGTTTAAAAATAACAATCCTACAATGATTGCAAATAACAATAATAACCCTGTAAAGTATAAAACTAATTTTCTTGTAATCTTATGTTTCATCTGTAACTTCCTCAAATTTATAACCAACGCCCCAAATGGTAGTGATCTTCCAATGTTTATGTTCATAACGATCGAGCTTTGCTCGTAATCGTTTTATATGCGAATCTACCGTTCTACTATCACCATAGTAATCATATCCCCAAACGCTATCAAGTAGATTATCTCGTGTAAATACCTTATTTCTATTTGTTGCAAGAAGCCATAACAATTCAATTTCTTTTTTGGTTAGCGAAAGCTTTTCTTCCGCAATCATAACTTCATAGCTTTCTAAGTCAATTTGCAAATTATCATATTGATAATGTTTTTGATCATCCTTTGATTCAAACGTATCCATGCGTCTTAAGATAGCTCTAACCCTTGCCATTACCTCATTTGGAGAAAAAGGTTTTACAATATAATCATCAGCACCAATATCCAATCCCATAATCTTTTCAAAATCTTCCCCTCTTGCAGTAACCATAAGAATTGGTACATTTGAAGTTTTTCGAATTTTTCGACATACTTCAAATCCATCTAATTTTGGCATCATAACATCCAACAATAGAATATCTATGTTTTCTTCATCAAATATTTGTAATGCTGCTTCCCCATCATGGGCAAGAAAAACAGTATATCCTTCTTGTAATGCATACTCACTTAAAATAGAAGTAATTTGTTTATTATCATCGGCTATTAATATCTGTGTCATAAAGAAACCTCCTACCTTGTATAAGTATATCTTTAAATCTTGTCTTTTTTATGTCCTTTAATTTGACTTTATCATAAAAATAGAAAGAAAAAAACATCATTCTGTCACAATTCTATTTTAAACTATAGATGAAGATAACAAGAGGAGGAAATTTTATGAAAAGAAAAATTATGATTATTGCATGTAGTTTTGTTTTAATTACTACGTTATTCGTACTTATCACAAACAAAACTGAAGCAGCTACTGGAAAAGGTATTATGCAACATTGGGATTCTCAAACAAAAGAAAATCTAAAACAAAAAAAGCAAAGTACAAAAGCAGTGAAATCAAATGTTGCCCCTGATACAACAGTAGACACTTCAAATCAGCCTACACAAGCTGCTTGGGTTTGTCCAAACAATTGTAATGGTGGACCTTGTTCGAATGTAGATTGTCCAAATTACACAACTGCTTGGAGTTGCCCAAATAACTGTAATGGTGGATCTTGTTCGAATGCAGATTGTCCAAATTACACAGCTACTTGGAACTGTCCAAACAACTGTAATGGCGGTGCTTGTTCAAATGCAAATTGTCCAAACTATGTGAATTCATCACAAACACCAAATGGAGGACAACACCATGGTAATGATCGCCATAACCAATCAAATTCAGGTCGACACAAAAGTAGACATCACTAAAAAATGCCATTAAAATGGCATTTTTTCTAATATATCTAAATCATATGGTGTTTGTTGGTAAACATAATTCAACCAATTGTGATAAAACAAATTCGCATGGGCACGCCATGTACAAATAGGTTCCTTACTTGCATCGTTCTCTGGGAAATAATCAAATGGAATTTGAATATCGATTCCTTTTTCTAAATCACGATGATATTCCTTTACTAAGGTATCAGCATCATACTCTAGATGTCCTAGAATGAAGATATGCCTTGCATCTTTCGACATAACCATATTCATTCCTGAAAGCGGTGATGAGGATAAAATTTCTAATTTATCATTGGCTTTCACCTTTTCTTCATCTATTCCTGTATACCTTGATTGTGGAGTATCGAATACATCATCAAAGCCATTCATAATAAAATGATTTGATTGTACTTGTTGCGCATAAATACCAAACAATTTTTGATCATATTGCACTTTATCAATATCATAATGATAATATAAACCTGCTTGTGCACCCCAACAAATATGTACAGTAGAGAAGATATGACGTTTACTCCAATTCATAATCGTACAAAGTTCTTCCCAATAATCTACTTCATTAAATGTAAGATGTTCTAAAGGTGCTCCTGTAATAACCATTGCATCATAACGATTTTCATAAATCTCATCAAAATCTAAATAGAATTTTGATAAGTGACTCATGCTTGTATGCTTTGACACGTGTGATTTCATCTTTAGAAAATCAACATCAATCTGTAATGGTGATTTACTGATCAATCTTAATAATTGTATTTCTGTATCAATTTTATTTGGCATTAAATTTAAAATTAATAATTTGATTGGTCTTATATCTTGATGAATTGCGCGTTCGTTATCAATGGCAAAGATATTTTCCTTATCTAATACATGTTTTGCTGGAAAATCATCCAATAATTTAATTGGCATTCTACGCTTCTCCCAATGCCTTAAACGCTTGTTTTAAATCAGCAAGAATATCATCAATATGTTCAATACCACATGATAGACGTACCAATCCTGGAGTAATACCACAATCCAATAATTGCTCATCACTTAATTGACGATGCGTAGAAGTAGCTGGATGTAAAATACAAGTACGGATATCAGCAACATGTACTTCCAATGAGATTAATTTTAAATTGTCAATTAATTTAGCAGCTCTTTCTCTTCCACCTTTTACGATAAAGGAAATAACCCCACAGCATCCATTTGGTAAATACTTTTGCGCTAGTTCATGATATGGGTCACTTTCCAAGCCTGGAAAACTAACACTTTCTATTTCATCTTGGGCTTGTAAATATTTTGCTACATCTAATGCATTTGCATAATGTTTATCCATACGTACTGTTAATGTTTCAATACCAGCATTCAATAAGAATGCATTTTGTGGAGCTGGGGTTGAACCCAAATCACGCATCAACTGTACTCTTGCTTTGGTAATGTATGCAAGTTCTTTAAACGTTTCTACATAACTAACTCCATGATATGTTTCATCTGGTTCTACCAATCCTGGGAATTTTCCATTATCCCAATTAAATTTTCCACTATCAATAATTACTCCACCAACTTGAAGTGCATGTCCATCTAGATATTTTGTTGTACTATGAGTCACAATATCTGCACCAAATTCAAATGGACGACAGAAATATGGAGTTGGGAAAGTATTGTCGATGATAAGCGGAACATCATTGTCATGTGCCAATTTCGCAAACTTCTCAATATCCAATACCGTCAAAGCGGGATTTGCTACTGTTTCTGCAAATACGGCTTTGGTATTTTTCTTAATATATTTTTGTAATTCTTCCAATGGTAAATCTTGATCTACAAAGGTAACTTCAATGCCAAACTTTTTTAATGTATGAGCAAATAAATTTACTGTTCCACCATAAATATAAGAGGAAGAAATGAAATGATCTCCACACTCTAAAATATTTAAAATGGCTAGAAAACTTGCAGCCTGTCCTGATGATGTACACAAAGCTCCAACTCCACCTTCTAAAGCAGCAAGCTTTTGTTCTACAGCATCAACGGTTGGATTTGCTAAACGTGTATAGAAAAAACCAGGTGCTGTTAAATCAAATAGCTGTCCTACATATTCTGTAGAATCATACTTATACGTTGTACTTTGACAAATTGGTAGAACTCTAGGCTCTCCATTTTTCGGTTTATATCCTTCATGCAATACTTTTGTTTCTAATTTCATTTCCATCACTCTCTTTCTTAAAATAAAAAATCTTTCATCCAAATAGGACGAAAGATCGTGGTACCACCTATATTCGTTAATATTTCACAATATCAACCTCTTCAAGTACATGTTATATACTCTATCGCTGTAACGAGCGAACACGTCACCTTCTAACATCATATGCTCGAAGGATGCTACTCCAAGACCATCTTCTACAATACTTCCTTTATTCCTTCTCACCTGCTGGAACTCTCTTTAAAAGTAGATATCGTATACTCTTCTTTTCACAGTATTTATATTTGCTTATCATTCTATCACAATGCTAAGCGATGTCAATACTTTTTTTATTTTGTTTCTATTACAATACTTTATCTAATGTCTTCTCTGATACCCATACGGATACGGAACCATCATTTACAGCAAAGTCTGCACAGCCATCTTCTTCAATTTCTAAACGTTCACTGCGGTTTCCCAAACAATCCACATAAATCTCACCAACATGTTGAGCCCCTATACTCATTCGTTTGACTCCACCTTTGGCATTCGTAACAACTAATGCGACACCAGAATCTTCATGCTCTGTATCACCAAATCTGGTAAATCCAATGATATCAGGATGATCAAAATAGTCCATCTCAGGCCCATAAGCTAAGTATTTACGTACTTTTATCAATATCTCTAACTCTTTCCCCACAGGATCGATATCTTGCTTAGGGATCCCGAATAAGTCCCCAAAGAACACACAAGGAATACCTTCATCCTTCAACAATATCAAAGCATATGCTTGTGGTTTAAACCAACCTTCAATCCATGATTCTAAGCTTTGTCCTGGTTGCGTATCATGATTATCAACAAAGGTAGTTGCCCAGTTGTGACGTGTCTGCAATAATGTATTCTCAAAAATATTACGCATATCAAAGCGTCCATCTGAATTTGATGCATGTTGTAAATTAAAATGTAAAGGAACATCAAACAACGACATCATACCACCACAAGAATCCAAATAATTTTCTAACTTTTCTAAATCACCATTCCAATATTCACCAACCGCAAAAATATCTTTTCCAGCTTCAGAGCGACGATTTTTCAACCACTCAATAAAAAAGGAAAAACGAATATGCTTCACCGCATCTAGTCGATATCCATCAACCTCACTCAACGCTTGATACCAATTCCCCCAACGATTCAATTGATCAACCGTTTCTGGATTATCCATATCAAGATCAGCTCCCATTAGATAATCAAAATTACCATTTTCATTATCTACATTTTGCTCCCACTTCTTACCTTCAAATCCATAAATAGCTTCTTTTTGTGTGAATTCATCCCAATTTACACCTTTAAAGTTCTTCCAAGTCCAAACATAGTCATTATACATTCCATGTCTTTTAGGAAACGTAAATTTTGTCCATGCCTTTATTCTTTCAATACCACTCTCTTGTTGATTACGATTAGTATCTAAAAACCGAATTGCATCCACTTCTTCAGTTTCATCTGCGCCAATAAAATGATCAAATACAATATCTGCATAAACTTCAAGTCCAACATCGTGCAATGCACGAATGGCATGCAAATATTGATCTTTCGTTCCATACTTTGTAGGAATAGCACCCTTTTGATCAAATTCTCCTAAATCATATAAATCATAAACACCATATCCGACATCATGAATTCCTGCTGCCCCTTTATAAGCTGGAGGTAACCAAACACCATAAAAACCCATCTCTTTAAAACGGTGGGCATTTTCGACAATATAATTCCAATGATTTGTATCTTCTGGCAAGTACCATTCAAAACCTTGCAAGATTGTTTTGTTCTCCATATATACTCCTATATTATTTCTATTATACGTTTTTTTCATACTCACATGCAAACAATACGCGACAAAAAAAGGACCTTCCATACTTGAAAAGTCCTAAATACTTACTAAATACTAATCTTATCTAATATATTATTTAAGTATGCTATGGTAACTCCATAGTTTGTAATCGGTACTCCATTTTGCTTAGCTTGTTGTAAACGCGATAATACATATTTCCGATTAAACATACAAGCTCCACAATGAATAATCAAATCATAAGCTTTTAAATCTATAGGAAATTGGTTTCCACTAACTACATCAATCTGTAGCTTATCACCAACCTTATTGCGTAATAACTTAGGAATTTTCACTCTGCCGATATCTTCGCTAAGTGGTGCGTGAGTACAAGCTTCCGCTATCAATACTTTTGATGTTTCCTGTAGATTATCAATTGCTTGTGCACCTTCTATAAATGCATTTATATCCCCTTTATAAGCAGCAAACAAAATAGAAAAAGAGGTTAATTTACTAGCTTTGGGTTTTCTTTCATAAACTTTTTTAAATACTTGTGAATCACAAATAATCAAAGCTGGATCTTTCGCTAAAGATTGTAGTGCTTCCTCCATCTTATCCATTGTACAACTTACAACGATACTCTTTTTATCAAGCAAGTCACGAATGGTTTGTACTTGTGGTAAAATCAATCGTCCTTTTGGTGCTTGAATATCTTGAGGCATCACCAATAATACAAGATCATCTTCTCTTACCAATGTCTTAGTAATGCTTTCCATTCCATAATCTTCAGGCAATAAGCGCAGAATTGCTTTACGAATCACTTCTACATTGTTTTCTCTCGCATTGATAACAAACAGATTCTCATGTACAAAAGATATTAGTTTTTCTTTGATTTTTTCTGGACTATTATCTTTTGTTTCATTGATTATGGTAATAATTTTAATATTCAAATCTTTAAAATATTGATACCATTTTTTTCCTTCTTCAATATCTTCATCTGCAAATACAACGATTGCAATATCACTTTTTGCAGCTGCTAATTTTGTTTTTTCTAATCGCTTTTCCCCTAATTGGGTAGCATCTCCATAACCAGCGGTATCAATAAACACAACCGGTCCAATACCATATAATTCCATGGGCTTATAAATAGGATCGGTAGTAGTACCTTCTTGATTAGAAACAATGGAAACTGCTTGTTTTGTAAGACCATTTAATAAGGTTGATTTCCCACTATTCACTTTTCCAAAAATACCAATATGCAAGCGATTGGCATTGGGTGTACTTTGTAAACTCATACTATCACCTAGAAACGGAAATCCCGTTTTCCATCATGCAACTTCTTCAAATATTCTTCTGCAATTGCTTTTACTTTCTCACTTTTAATATTTGGTATCTCTTTACGAATTACTGCTTCACCCAAAATGCGAGTAGCATCACTTGCATAATCTTCTAGATATTCCTTCAATGTCATCAAGGCGTTTGGTTGACATATATTCGCAATTTGTCCTGACTTCACCAAAGACATAAAACGATCTCCTGTACGTCCTTCACGATAACATGCAGTACAAAAACTTGGTATATAACCTAAGGACAACAACCAATGAACAACCTCGTCAAGCGTCCTTGTATCGCTTACATCAAATTGTGAACTATTTTCTTCTTCTTTCTCTGCATATCCTCCAACACTAGTTGAAGAACCGCCACTAATTTGAGATATTCCCAATTTCAACACACGTTCTCTTGATTTTTGTGTTTCTCTAGTGGAAATAATCATTCCTGTATAAGGGACAGCAATTCGAATAACGGCTGTAATCTTCGCAAAAATATCATCACTAATTGCATCTTCAAAATCTTCTGGATCAATATCGTCTGCTGCCCGAATTCGAGGTACACTTATCGTGTGTGGTCCCACACCATGTACCGCCTCTAAATGCTCCGCATGCATCAACAAGCCAACAAAATCATAACGATACATATTAAGTCCAAAAAGAACTCCAATTCCTACATCATCAATCCCAGCATCCATTGCACGATCCATCGCTTCTGTATGGTAAGCATAATCATGCTTTGGTCCAGTTGGATGTAACATTTCATAATTTTCTTTATGATATGTTTCTTGGAATAGAATATACGTCCCAATCCCTGCATCTTTTAATTTCTTATAATTTTCTACTGTCGTAGCAGCAATATTTACATTCACTCTACGAATTGCTCCATTTTTATGTTGAATCGAATAAATGGTTTTAATACTATCAAGAACGTATTCAATTGGTGACTCAATAGGATCCTCTCCTGTTTCTAATGCTAAACGTTTATGACCCATATCTTGTAATGCAATTACTTCTTTTCGTATTTCTTCTTGGGTCAACTTCTTTCTAGCAATCGTTTTATTCTTATAGTGATATGGACAATATACACAACCATTTACACAATAATTAGACAAATACAATGGCGCAAACATCACAATTCGATTTCCATAAAATTTTTCTTTTATCTCCATTGCCAATTCTTCAATTTGTTTGTTTTCTTCTTCTAAATCACACTCTAAAAGAACCGCTGCCTCTTTATAAGAAAGCCCTTTACATTCCTTTGCCTTATTTAAAATCTCATTGATTAATTGCTTATTTGATTTATTTTCTTGAGCATATGCTAGGGTTGCCAAGATTTCTTTATCATCAATAAATTCTGTTGCTTTTCTAGATCCTTTGTTATACATCTTTCTCTCCTTTAAAATCTCCTCTATCATAGCTAATTGTATAGCCAATTTTTTCTAATCGTTTGTTTAAACTATCCAAGGATTCCGCTGCTTCATCATCCATGCAAGCTTTATCATTGTATAATTGATATTTTTTACGCATCGTAAGTGGTGATAAATTCGGCATCACCACATTTGCACCAGCTAAAATTCCTTGATCACGTCCTGTTGGATCAATCGTTGCCAATGCCGTAGTGGAAGGAATCAATGCTTGAGGGTGCATTAAACGCATAATCGCTAATAAAATTAACGTTGTATCCATACTCCCCTTTGCTTCTTCTTTAAACGGTGTATCCTCATGTGGTAAATATGGTCCGATTCCTATCATTTCAGGTGATAATTCCTCTAAAAACTTGATATCTTCAATCAAATTTTGGGTAGTTTGTTTAGGAGAACCAACCATGATACCACTACCTGTTTGAAAGCCTATTTCCTTTAAATCTTTTAGACACTGTACTCGTGTTTGAATATGCATCCCTTCTGGATGTAAAGATGCATAATGCTTTTCATTGATGGATTCATGTCGTAATAAATACCGATTCGCTCCTGCATGAAAATATTGCTCATACGTATGCTTATCCTTTTCTCCCATACTTAACGTAATTGCACAATCTGGATACTTATCACGAATTGTACGGATGATATCACTCATCTCATTTACACGATAGCTATCATCTTCTCCCGATTGTAAGACAAATGTTCTAAAACCTAATTGATATCCTGTTTGACAACATTCTAATACATCTTCTTTATTTAAACGATAGCGTTCAACCTTTTCATTATCACGGCGTATCCCACAATAATAGCAATTGTTCTTACAATAGTTTGAGAACTCTATCAACCCACGAATAAAAACTTTATTACCAAAGTTTTCTTGAGCTACAGCTCTTGCTTGTTCAAACAAATATGCTTTTTCATTATCACTTAACTTCGTTAATAGATATTCATATTCATAATCTTCTAGATGTCGCTTGTTTCTTAATTTATCTATAAGTTTCATACATTACCTAAACATTCGCATATAATGTTTTTGATTTAATATGATCAAGCATTCCTAACTTTCCCGATAAGGCAGAAATCACATCATTTGGTGCATCAATAATAATACTGATTACAGATATATTCCGCTTACGATAAGGAATTCCCATGCGTCCTACAATATATTCTCCATATGTATGTAATAATTGATTCATTGCTTCTACTGAACCACCCTTTTCAACGATGATTCCAATCTGTGCGATCCTTGTTTCCATATAACCTCCAATAAAAAAATCCTTGACTACAAAAGACAAGGACAAAAAAGATTCCTCGCCTTAATACTTGGGACAGACCCTTGTACGCAGCACGATTTCTGTATTTTATATTGTACTCCTTTTTTCTAATTCTTACAACCAACAAAGAAAATATGCTTTAAATTTTACTCTTTATAAAAATACAGTATAATGTAGATAAAGAAGAAAGAATACTTTCTTAGAGGAGGATGTATAGGATGAAAAAACTATTAGGAATTAGTGTTGCCGTAATTGCTGCAAGTGGGATTGCAATTGCTGTTGCAGCAAAAATGGAAAAAGATAAAATCAAGCGCGAACTTCAAGAAAAGAAGCCCGACGAATTGATTAAAATTTTAAATGATGCCGCAACTGTTTTAGAATTAAAAGAAATTGCGGATATGGATGAAAGTACAAAAGAAAAATTTGAAAAAGCAAAAGCAACACTGATTGCAAAATCAGATAAAAAGGATAAAGAATAAACTATTTTGCTTGTATCAATAACAAAAAACGAGGGCACTCATACTGAGTTTCCTCGTTTTCTTTTATTCTAACTCCAAACCACCTGTATATAGTTGGTAGTATGTTCCATGCTCTTTTAATAAAGCATCATGATCACCACGTTCAATAATTCTACCATGATCCATAACCATGATTACATTTGAATTCTTAATCGTTGATAAACGATGCGCTATAACAAATACGGTCCTGCCTTCCATCAATTTATCCATTCCTTCCTGTACAATCTTTTCTGTACGTGAATCAATGGATGATGTTGCTTCATCTAAAATCAACACTGGTGGATTGGCAAGGGCAGCCCTTGCAATCGATAGCAATTGTCGTTGTCCTTGTGAAAGTGAACTTCCATCACTCTTTAAAACAGTATGATATCCGTCTTCTAAATGTTGTATAAATCCATGAGCATTGGCAAGCTTACTAGCAGCGATTACTTCTTCATCACTAGCATCTTCTTTCCCATAACGAATATTATCCATAATTGTTCCAGAAAATAAATGTGTATCTTGCAATACTATTCCTAAAGAACTACGTAAATCATCTTTTTTAATTAATTTCACATCGATTCCATCATAGGTAATACTACCTTTTTGGACATCATAGAAACGATTAATCAAATTTGTAATTGTTGTTTTCCCTGCACCGGTTGCACCAACAAATGCAATTTTTTGACCTGGTTGAGCATAAAGATTAATATCATGTAAAATGATTTTATCATCATTATAACCAAAGATAACATCATCAAAGCGTACATCTCCTGCCAATGGAACATAGCTTACTTCACCATTTTCACGAGGATGTTTCCACGCCCACTTTCCAGTTCGTTGTGCACTTTCCACCATCTTACCGTCTTCCATTATCGTTACATTACATAATGTGACCTTACCATCATCCACTTCTACTGGTTCATCCATCAAAGCAAAGATACGCTCTGCACCAGCCAATGCCATAATTACAGCATTCAACTGTTGTGATATTTGAGTTACTGGCATGGTGAAGGAACGATTCAACTGTAAGAAAGACGCCAACCCTCCAAGGGTTAAGTTTCCAATTCCAGAAATTGCAAACACTCCCCCAAAAAGGGCCGTAAGCACATAAGATATATTTCCTAAGTTTCCCATGATTGGCATCAAGATATTCGCATATTTATTCGCTTCATTTGCACTGTCAAACAGATCTTCATTAATCTTATCAAAAGCTTCTTTGGCAGCTGTTTCATGAGTAAATACTTTAATTACTTTCTGACCTTCAAACATTTCCTCAATATACCCATTCACACGTCCTAGATTCTTTTGTTGGGCATTGAAATATTTCGCACTTTGCCCTGCTATCCTCACTGTCACAAAGCGCATGATCACCACCATCACAATAACAATTGCGGTAAGTGGTAAACTAAGTACTAACATTGAAACAAAGACACTTACAACTGTAATTGCTGAAGAAATAAACTGTGGGATACTCTGTGATATCACCTGTCTTAAGGTATCTACATCATTGGTGTATACAGACATGATATCCCCATGTGAATGCGTATCAAAATATTTAATTGGTAACTTTTCCATATGAGCAAACAATTCATCCCGAAGCTGCTTTAAACTATTTTGGGTGATTTGGTTTAATAACCAAGAATAAATATAAGTAGCTAGTATTCCAGTTAAATAAATAACTCCCATGGTAAATAATGCATTCACCAAACTACTAAATTCAGCATTTCCTTTCATGATTGGTAAAATATAATCATCAATCAAGCTTTTCAAAAACAAGGAACTTATTACTGAAACAATCGAACTGATGAAGATAAAAACTAAAACAAGAAATGAATATCCTTTTCGTACCGATATGATAAATTTAAGAATTCGCTTTAATGTTTTTACTCCATCATTTGGTTTTACTACTTTATTTCTTGCCATTATCTTCACCTCCCTTTACTTGTGTTTCATAAACATCTTGGTAAATAGGATTCGTCTTTAATAATGCTTCATGTGTTCCAATCCCATTGATTTTTCCATCTTCTAAAACAACGATACGATCAGCATCTTCAATGGAAGAAATACGTTGTGAAATAATCAATTTTGTCGTATCTTTTAGCTTTGTTTGAAAAGCTTCACGAATAAGATAATCGGTTCTTGTATCAACCGCACTTGTAGAGTCATCTAAGATCAAAATCTTAGGCTTTCTAAGCAATGCACGGGCAATACATAAACGTTGTTTCTGACCACCAGAAACATTGCTACCACCCTGTTCAATATAGGTATCATACCCTTGGGGAAACTTACGAATAAAATCATCCGCTTGTGCTAACTTACATGCTTCCACAAGCTCTTCATCACTGGCATTACTATTACCCCAACGAAGGTTTTCTTTAATTGTACCTGAGAATAATACATTCTTTTGTAATACCATCGATACTTCTTCACGTAAAACATTTAAGTCATATTTCGCAACACTTACTCCACCAACACATAACTCCCCACTTTCAATGTCATACAATCTAGGAATCAATTGAACAAGTGTTGTTTTACTACTTCCCGTTCCTCCTATAATACCAATGGTTTCTCCACTTTTGATATGTAAATCAATATCACGAAGACTGTAATTTTCGTTATCTTTTCCATAAGTGAAATTTACATGATGAAAATCAATTGAACCATCCTTCACTTCCATAACTGGGTTTTCAGGATTCAATAAATCTGATTTTTCTTCCAACACTTCACTAATTCTTCTTACGGATGCAAAAGACATTGATAACATTACAAAAATCATTGCAAGCATCATCAAAGACATCAAGATGTTCATTGTATATGTAAACATACTCATCAATTGTCCCGTCATTAAATTGCCATCCACAATCATATTTGCACCCAACCATGAAAGCGCAATAATACAACCATACATTGCCAATTGCATGGCTGGCATATTAAACAATAGAATGTTTTCTGCTTTTCGAAATAGTTTAAACAATGCATAAGAAGCGCGATTGAATTTTTTTGTTTCTGCTTCTTCCTTTACATATGCTTTAACCACTCTCATATTCGTAATGTTTTCTTGAATACTAGCATTTAAATCATCATACTTTGTAAATGCTTTTAAATAGATAGGATATGATAAATATACAATTACTGCTAAGACAATTCCTAAAAATACGATTGCATATAAAAAGGTTGATGCTAAAGATGCATTAATATAAAAAGTCATTCCCATTGCACATATCAATATTAATGGTGCCCGCACACATAGACGTAAAACCATTTGATATGCATTTTGGACATTTGTTACATCCGTCATCATTCTTGTTACCAATCCAGCAGTCGAATACTTATCGATATTTTGAAATGAAAAATCTTGAATATTATTAAACATTGCCTTTCGCAAATTTTTCGCAAATCCTGCTGATGCATATGCTGCATACTTCCCAGACAATGCACCAAACAAAAGCGATGCAAAGGCTGCAAGACTCATCATCACACCATAAAAAATAACACTATTCATATCTCCCTTATTGACCCCTTCATCAATAATAAAAGCCATTAAAAAAGGCAATAAGATTTCTAACACAACTTCTCCAACCATAAACGTAGGAGCTAAAATCGATGCCATCTTATATTCTTTTACTTCTTTTAAGATCCTTTTTATCATAAACTTCCTCCTTTGTTTTCCCTTGTCTACTGCTCACTAATAATTTGTTCAACAACTCAAACAAGGTATCTTTTTCCCTTTCACTCAGATCAACTAGCAACGTTTCATCCATTTCATCAAATTTATTTCTGAGTTCTTCTTCAAAGCCTGCTACCGTATCATTCAACCGTATATATCTGATTCTTGCATCTTCTTTTGATGCAACACGGCGGATCAGCTGTTTTGCTTCTAAACGATTTAAAATACCAGTGAGTGTCGGATTAGAAATGTTCATATGATCCTCTATATTTCTTTGGTTCACCAACACATTTTCCTTTTCTTTACGAATCAAATAGCGCAACACTCGTACTTGACTCATCGTCAAACCATACGAACGCAACATATTGTTTATTTTATGCTCATGTATCGTATTTAACTGTTTAATAAGCAACCCAATTTTTCGTTCTTCTTTCATCGTTACCTCACTTTATATATAGCACGCTATGTATTAGTATATGCTTTTGCATATATAATGTCAACCACAATAAATGATTAAAAAAAATGATGATTATCATCATTTTTACTCTATATATTTACCAGCTACATATCCACTAACAAAGGCAACTGTTATATTATAACCACCTGTAAAAGCGTTGATATCCATCACTTCTCCACAAAAGGATAAAGTGTCTATTATTTTTGATCCCATTGTCTTTGGATAAATCTCTTTTATAGATATTCCACCATTTGTGACAAATGCATTAGCAAAGCCTCTTGTCGTATATACAGACATTGGAAATTTTTTAATATTATGAACCAATGCCATCTCATCTTTCGATATAGATTTTAAATATTGAAGAAGACGTTTTGGCAAAGCGATTGCTTCTTCTTTCCTTAGTTGCTCACTAATATCATTGTGATGTAGTGTTGGTAAGAAATCTATTTCAAGCATTACTTTATCTTCTTTCTCCAATCCTTTTAACACATAAGTACTCGCTCTTAGTGCTGCTGGACCAGAAATACCAAAATGTGTAAAGATCAAATCGTGATGAATACGTTTTTTTATCTTTCCGTTTTGTAATACACTAAGTGTAACATCACTGAGTGACAACCCTTGTAATATCTTCTTTTGAATTACTTCATCATTAGACACCAAAGGCACTTCTGCTGGTAGTAAATCACTAATCGTATGCCCTGCTTTTTTTGCCAAAGCATATCCAGAACCATCAGATCCTGTAGTGTGATAGGTTTTCCCACCAGTAGCAAGAATTATATGATCATAATGATAATCTTCTTGCTCTGTATATAGTATTTGTTGCTTATAATCAACATCTAAAACCTTACTTTGAAATACAATTTTCACATGTAATGCTTTTAATTTCCTTGTTAGTGCTTTGCGAATATCTTCTGCTTTATCACTTTTCGGAAAGACCCGATGATGATCTTCTACTTTTAATGGACAATCCATTGATACAAAAAAAGATTGAATCGATGTTGCATCAAACTCTTGTAAACTACTGAATAAAAACTTTCCATTCTTCACAATATTAGCAATAAGTTCATCATGTCCTACATCTGCAGTTACATTACAGCGTCCCCCACCTGTTAGCATTAATTTTTTCCCTAGTTGTTCATTACGTTCTAGAATAGTTACCTCATAGGTAGGATGATGTGTCTTTGCAGAGATTGCCGCCATCATACCTGCTGGTCCACCACCAATTATATAGACTTTTTTCATAGATTCTCCTTCTATAATATTATACCAAATAAAAAATGCCAATTAAGGCATTATTTTTCTGATACATAACTAACGATTAAAAACACAATAAATACTGGTAGTAAAATTTTAAAAACAAAACTCACTACAACTGATAATAACCAGAAAACCGTACTTATTAAAAGCACTGGAATCATAATACGTAAAATTGCTTCTATTACATACCCATCATTCCATAAATAAATCGTTTGATTAAGATAACTTTTAAAAATCCCCATTTTTTATTCACTCCTAAACATTTTCTATTTTTTCTACATTTAATTTTAGACGATATGATAATTTTTCATATTTCACACCTGCAGCTTCAAACATCTTTCTACTCGCCGCTGCTGCATCTGATTTAAAATTCTTATCATCTTCAAATACCACCCGAATAATACCACTTTGAATAATTGCTTTTGCACATTCATTACAAGGAAATAAAGATACATATAAACTACATCCTCGTAAATCTTCGCCACTGTTTAAAATTGCATTTAACTCAGCATGAACAACAAAAGGATATTTTGTATTTAAATAATCACCTTCTTTACCCCAAGGAAAGACATCATCATCACATCCTTTTGGTAAGCCATTATATCCAATACCGACAACCTTTTTATCATCTGAGACGATACAAGCACCAACTTGTGTAACAGGATCCTTTGAACGTAATGCACTTAAATGTGCCAACCCCATAAAATATTCATCCCATGTTAGTACATCTTTTCGCTTCATCATTTCCTCCTACTCTTCATATAGGGTTACTACCCTATCTTCAATATAGTCTGCATAACCATCCAATCCTAGATTATGAAGATGTTTTATAACTTGATAATCAGTTTTTGGAAAAAGTGGTTCTACACTATTGTTATTATACCCTAAATATCCTAGGCAACCTAGGAAAATCACAAAACAGATTGTTACATGTGGTTTATAAGCTTTCCATCGATCACTCTTAATAAAGATAAAACCTAATACTGCTCCAGCCAAAAAACCTCCAAGGTGCGCCGTCATACTAATTCCTGGCAATAAAGAAATCAATAGGTTAATCGATACAATTCGTAAAATAGAGTTACGTACTTGAGGAATCTTGATAGTACGATTTTCAAAAGCAATGACAATCACAGCTGCCATAAGCCCATATAACCCACCAGATACTCCTACTGACATCAAATTATCCATCACAACAAAAGTAACAATATTTCCAACAATTACCGATACAATTAAAATAATGAGATATTGTGCTTTCGTAAATACTTTCTCAATTACCTTTCCTAAGGTGTATAAAGCAATCATATTCATTAAGAGATGCGAAATATTCATATGCAATAAACCCGCTGTAAATAATCGCCAATATTCATTGGCTGCAACAATAAACGTCTTATAATACGCGCCACAGATAATTAATGTATCATTCCAAACATTATCACTACCCCAGCCACCTAAATAATTAGAAACACCAAATGTCAAAAAGAATATAGCAATAAAAACCGCTATTAATATTCCAGTGAACTTTGGTACTTTATTTGCTTCTTTTTGTTGTTCATATAACCGTTTGTTTTGATGGTTTTGTAGATTTTTATTAATCCTTTTAATTTCCTCTTGTTTGTTTTCAACCTTATGAATTGCTGATTTTAACGCTGGAAAAGTTTCTATCAAGTTTATATCTTCTGTATTTTCATTTAACAATACTTGGGTAAACTCATTTTCAGCAAACTCTGCACTCTCTTTATTCGTATTAATAATCAACACATTTCTATCACTTTCGATAAAACGATTCAAAAAAGTTTTTACTTTTTCTAAATACTCTGTTTCAAACATCATTGAAGAAGATGCAACTGCATTGAGTCGAATGATAGGATATTGCTTGTGATCCTTATTGGTAAGCCACAAGTCCTTTTTCTGACCACTAAAGCGAATAATATTATATTCATAGTTCTCAACTAAACAATCCATTATTTGATATAACGTCACATCTTTGTCTTGTAGTTCCATATACGATCACTCCTTCCTTAAGGTTTCTAATACTTCTTTAAATATATCCGGCATCTCTGCTTGGACTACGACCTCTTCATCTGTCACAGGATGCTTAAAACGCAATTCATAAGCATGTAGTAATTGTCCACCTGTTCGCATTGTCTTTCGATAAGCGTAGGCTTCATCACCGGCAATAGGATGCTTGATATATTGCATATGTACACGAATTTGATGTGTTCTACCAGTTTCTAGTGTACATTCAACAAACGTATAATTTTCAAATCGCTCTAATACCTTAAAATGAGTAATTGCTGGTTTGCTATTTTGCTCGCAGACACACATCTTTTTACGATCTTTTACATCTCTACCAATTGGTGCATCAATCGTTCCATAATCATGTTCTATTACCCCATGGACTAGTGCATAATATTTACGTGATACTTGCTTCTTCTGCAATTGTTCACTCAAGCTCATATGCGCTTGATCATTTTTCGCAATAATTAACAAACCACTCGTATCTTTATCAATACGATGTACAATGCCAGGACGTAAAACACCATTAATTCCACTTAAATCGTGACAATGATATAAAATTGCATTCACTAAAGTTCCTTGATAATTTCCAACTGCTGGATGTACAACCATCCCTCTAGGTTTATTTACCACCAAAACATCTTGATCTTCATAAACAATATCAATTGGTATATCCTCTGCTTCAATCTGCAATTTACTCGCTTCAGGAATCTCAATTGATATTTTATCTGCTATTTTTAGCTTATAATTATTTTTCACTGGTCTATCATTTACTAAAATGGCTTCTTCATTAATTAATGATTGAATCCTACTTCTAGACATATCCAAATGATCACTTATATATTTATCAATGCGCACATCCATTTGTTCTTCTGTGACTTCAATTACTTCTTTACACATCGACTTTCACCCCGATTCCTTTTAAAAATTCATCTAAGAGCAATAATCCAATACCAATACACAAACACATATCCGCTATATTGAATACAGGAAAATCATATCCAAAAATTATAAAATCCAAAAAATCTCTTACATATTGAAACATCAAACGATCAATAAAATTTCCTAACGTTCCAGAAATCATTAAGATGATACCAACCTTTGATAACATCTTTTCCCCTTTTAAATTACGATAATAAAAAATCAACAAAACAAGAGCTACAATTGTAATAAGATAAAAGAAAACCATCTTTCCTTCAAATAAACTCCATGCTGCTCCCGTATTACGAACATAGGTAATATCAAAAAAAGAAGGAATGATAGAAACTGATTCCCCTAAACGCAAGGATCCTTCAATTGCATATTTACTTATTTGATCTAGCAACAAGCTACCTATAAAAATAATAGCTAAGATAATTTTATTTCTCTTTTTCATAATTTCCCTCATTTATTTGCATTTTAATATTATAACACCTTTGCTTATGTTTTCAAAAATTAAGTACTTTTTATAAAGAAAAAAGCATTTCCAAAAAAGGAACTACTTTTTTGTTTTTGCCAATGATTTTTTATATGCCTCAAATTTTTTATTCTTACAAAAACTAACAAAAGCACACTGCTCACATTTTGGATTTCTTGCCGTACAATGATAACGTCCAAAAAAGATAAACAGATGATGTGCTTTATTCCAATATGCACGATCTATTTTTCGCTTCAATTTCGTTTCAACAACTTCTACATTATCACCAAACTTAGCAAATCCTAAGCGTTTTGATATTCGCTCTACATGTGTATCTACTGCCATAGAAGGAATATCAAACCATACCGAACGTACTACATTTGCTGTTTTTCTACCAACCCCTGGTAGACTCGTCAACGCTGAAAAAGAACTTGGTACTTTACCATCATAGGTTTCATCCAATGCTTTAGCACAAGCTTTAATATTCGCTGCCTTATTACGATATAAACCGATTCGACGAATACAATTTTCAATATCTTTTATATCGCCTTCCCCAAGTGCTTTGGGTGTAGGAAACTGCGCGAATAGATTAGGTGTTACTTTATTAACTGCTTGATCTGTAGTCTGCGCACTTAAAATTACCGCAATGATAAGCTCATAATCATTTTTATGAACTAGTTCACACTCTGCATCCGGAAACATTGATTCCATCGTATCCAAGATAAACTTTACATCCATCAGCGTTTCCCCTCTTCATAGTCCTTTGCTGTTAATTGTTTTTCTTTCCAATTAATTAATATAACATCAATATAATCAAAACTACGTTTTTCATAAACAACCGCTTCACGAAGTGCATACTCAATCAATTGAAGATCATATGTAGCCATCCATTCACTAAGACGTTGCGACTCTAAAGAAGTCAAAGGACGAGCAAATTCACTCTCATATAATTCAAATAAATTTGTATATTCATTAGTGGATAATACTTCAAGATTTTCTTTTACTCGAAAGACTCCATCTAAGCAATAAATAACTTGTCGATTTTGCATCTTAATCTCTACATATCCACGATTCATCAACGAATTCAAAAGTTGATCTAAATGCATAGCTGTCATTTTACATTGTTTTGCTGTTTGTTCTAAATCAAAATTAATATTAAATTCATTACAATAATCAATATATAATAAGATGAATGTTTCTTCAGCACTAATATCTAAAGCTGCTATTTCACTCAAAATAAAATTGCGGCGATTAAAATATGTTTTCTGATACAATGTATTCATCTTTACTTGCCTCCACTATAGAATAATAACTCTAAATTTTCAAAATCATAAACTAACATATCAATATCATTTTCAAATATATATACAACACTATCATATCCATAAGAAACAACTGGTTCAATCCCGTTGAATTCTTCATATTTAGATTGTTTTTCCTTCACTTCATCAAACTGTGCTTCCTTCTTTCCACGTGATGCAATTTTCTTACCATTTTTATCATAAATTACATATTCAGAAGATGTTTCACATGTATAAGTAACAAATTCAAAGCTATATCGATCGATACTCTCACAAGTATCCTCATCATTTCTAATCTTATCTATTACTTTTTCTTCAGCACTTTGGTTTTTTAGTACTGGCCCACTTATAAAAATTGCCATAACCCCAATCATAATCAAGAGAGTCAATAAAAGTAAAGCTAACGTTATTAAAATTGTCTTAATATTAATCTTTTTCATATTGTCTCCTTTACTTTACATCATATTTGATAAATGACTCACAAAACATTGCACTTCGCTCACTAGCTTGTATTGCATATTCCATAAAATCCATTTCACTATTGGTATGATATGCGTTGTCTGATAAAGAGCGTAGGATAATACATGGAATTTTGAAATGATTACATACAAAGGCAATTGCACCTGCCTCCATCTCACAAGCAATCACTTCTGGAAAATGATCCTTAATTGTATTTACCTGAGACATTTTGTGAACAAAGCTATCACCACTAGCAATTGCACCAACCCATATCGTATGCGTTTCTTCAGCTAAAACAGCTAAAGCCTTTTCAATCAATGTTTCATCACTATAAGATATAATACCATAGCCTTCATCGCCATCCAATCCACTTGTATCATAATCATGTTGGATGATTTCTTTCGCTATAACCAAATCCAATACTTCTTGTGTTTCTTTTAAACCACCTGCTGTTCCAATATTGATAACATACTCAATATCAAATGTAGAAAGCAATAGCGTTGTTGTCATTGATGCATTCACTTTACCAACACCACTTAATGCTAAAACAACCTCTTGTTCACCCATTTTTCCTTTGGTAATTTTAATATTTGATACCACGCTATCTTCACAGCTTGTAAGCTTTGATTTCAAGGCATTTACTTCAATCTCCATAGCTCCTATAATTGCAATCATACACTACCCTTTCTACAAACAAAAAAATATTTTTCGCCACTTTGAATTCCTTTTTTCTCAAAATCCGTAAATATTTCTAAATGAAAGCCAATTGCTTCTAGCAATTGTTTTACTTCCTGAGGATCAAATACATTTTGTATATGGTTTTCATATTGTGGATTTCCTCTATCATCATAAAAAATAAAATTATGATAAAGTTTATCCTCCTCTGAACAAATACTCCATGTATATTCTACTCCATCAACAATGCCAGCTTCATAAAATGCTTCTGAGAACTCTTCTAAGCGATCTAAAGAATGCATATCAAACATCCAAACACCTTGTTCATTTAAATGCTCATATACCGAAGTAAAGACATTTACCAAATCATCACTCTCTAGATAATTAAGACTATCACAAAAGCATATGATTGCATCATAATGATTTGAATCATTTATCTTTGTCATATCCATTAATTGATAATCAATAAGTTTGGTAGCATCCTTAGCTTTGGCAACTTTCAACATAGAAGCTGAAATATCACTGGCTACCATACGATATCCCGTTTTTGCCAACGCCAAGCTGATTTCTCCACTTCCACAAGCCAATTCCATGATTGAATCACCAAGCATATGTTGCTTTACAAATTCCACATATTGCTTGGTTGCATCTTCATCTTTTACTAAGCTATCGTAGTGTTTGGCTAACACATTATACATGCTGTCCCTCTTCAATCCTAGGTAAATCAGCATACAACCGCTCTAATTTATACAATTCCCTTTCTTCATCTAAGAAAATATGCACGATGATATCATCGGCATCAATCAAAATCCAACGAGAGTCTTTATTTCCTTCAAAGTGATGAATCGAATACCCATTCATCTTTAAATCATCACGAATATTATTCGCAATAGCATATACTTGCCGCAAGTTGTCTGCATGGGTAATTACAACCCTGTCAATAAAAGGATTCAAAGCTGTGAAATCATAAATGATAACATCTTCTCCTTTGGTTTTATTTATTGCATCAATAATTAAATCTAATTTTTTATTCATCTAAAAACTCCTCACCATAAAATTTTTCCTGGTCTTCTTTTACTGCTTTAAATCCAGCATGAATATCTGTCAATGCGATATTCCATAATTTTTGTGTATCATAATCTCTATCTGGATCTAATTTGTCTGCGATATATAAAATTTTCGCATAGATTGCATTGCTACTTCCCAACACATGATGTTCAATCGCCTCTAATATGCGATGATCATAAATTCCTAAATGGTGCTTACATACATAACTTCCCAAAAATCCATGCCAGATACTTTCCTTGGTCTTCAACAGATTAGGTTGAAGGTGTTCGATAATCACTTTCGCATCCGCCAAAGAAAGATAGGTAAACTCTTTATTAATATCGTGATACATACCTGCTAAATATGCAATCTTTTCATCATATCCATGAACCTTAGCTAAGTTAACACAAAGCTCAGCTACTCGCATACTGTGTTGATAGCGATACTCACTCATATAATTACTTACAATTCCAGCATATATATAATTCTCACTGATATATCTTTTTACTTTTGGATTTAGATAAGTTAACTTACCTTCACGAATTGTACTACTACTAATAGGATAAGGATTCATATGTAAAGGATGAAGTTTATAATCAGAAGTATATTTTTTTCCATCCCTTTCAAAATAACACAGAGATACTTCCTGTTGAAGTTTATCAATATCCTTCCACTTATCCAATTGCTCTACCTGATCTCCACCAACGATAAAGAAAAAAGCAGAATCTTTATAAAGCTTTTTCAATTTGTGAACCGTATCAATTGTATAATTTTTTCCCTTATTCGTTTTTTCAATTGTACATACTTTGAAATTACGATAAGAAGCTATTGCAAGCTTAACCATGTTCACTCGTATTTGATAATCACTGAGCACTCTTTCCTTTAATGGTGTATCGTTGCTTACAACAAACCATACCTCATCCAAATGCAATTGTCGTTTTGCTTGTTTGGCCATTTCCACATGTCCTAAGTGAATCGGATCAAAACTACCTCCCAGCAAACCAACTTTTCTCATACATCAATAACCTTCTTTTTACTTCTACGAAATAAAACGATTGTCTTCCCAATCAATTGTACAACTTCACTATTGGTTGCACCTGCAAGATCCAAAGCCATCTCTTTGATATTATCATCACAGTTTTTTAATACACTAATTTTTACTAATTCATGTGCTTCTAACGCCAAATCAACGGTTTCAATCAAGTTTGCTCCCAAACCTTCTTTACCAATTTGAATAATTGCATTTAAATTTACAGCTAAACTTCTCAAATAACGTTTTTGTTTTCCACTAAGCATTAAATCATCGCCTCTCTAAATAGTACATCTACATTCTTATTTACATATACATGAATATCTTTCACTTCTCCTTGGATGCAAAACCATCCTAGTCCAGCAATTACAATATCCATCTTCTTTATATTTTTAGTTGTCGTATATTTTTTCATATCCTTATAATTAGAATCAATCGTTGGAGAAAGCATTTCCCCAAGATGTCTTTCCCATAGCTCATCCGCTTGTTCCATCTTCCCTCGATGAATCGTTAAAGATTCACTAAAGTAACACACTACACTTACCTGTTCACAAGCTTTTAAATCCAAGCGTACATATCCACCTATCGCTAATGATTGATTATCCTTTAACTGATATTTCTTTGGATTCAGCTGCTTAAAGAAGATTGCATCCTTTAACTGATCTTCTGGTACATATGTCAACAAGGATTTCTTGTTGACGATTCCAGGGGTATCATAAAGAGTATAGTCATTATATAGTATTGGATTAATATCCAATGTTGTTCCTGGATGAATCGATGTAGTTAATGCTTGTTTTTGTAACAAAGCATTTAGCAATGTACTTTTCCCTGCATTTGCATTCCCTAATAAAACAACATCACGTCCTGCTCTAAAGTGATCCATAGCAGCTTCAATTGAAGCTACAGATTCTTCATCTTGTTTATGAAGATTTGGACACATGACAACACCTTTTACATGAATTCCATTTACTTTTAAACGATGTAAAATAAAATTTGCAATTTTATTTGGATTTACATCTCTTGGTAATAAATCACTTTTCGTACATATTAATACGATATCTTTTCCTATCAAATGACGATTGATACCTTTGATAATACTAGATTCAAAATCAACAACATCCACAACCCATAACACTAATGCATCTAATGCATTTACCTTTTCTAATAATGCATCGTTATCAATTCCTTGTTGCATAGATATCATTACATCATTGTAATGTGTTAATCGAAAACAACGTTGGCAATATTCTTTTTCCATAGAAGGTGTATATCCCAACGCTTCTTTATCTTCATTTTGTAATATCACTCCGCATCCTTTACATGTTTTACTCATTAAAAACTCCTCTTTTTAAGATACCACGATTCTCTAACCGCTTATATATACGACGTTCAATCTTTCGGTTTATTTTTGTAGAATTCAAATCACGATCAACTAACGGACTCGTTAGAATAGCATATATTTTCATTCGTTTTGCCCCTAAAACATCAGTTAACAATTGATCACCAATAGCCACTACATCTTCTGCTTTCATTGCATAATCTTTTAAAATTTTTCGATATGTCCACTTAATTGGTTTCTTAGCAAAACTGTAACGATGAATCCCCAGTGCTTTGGCAAACGTTTCTACACGTTCTTTATGATTGTTGCTAATTAAACAAATTTGTAATCCACTAGCAAGTACATTTTCCACAAACTGCTTTGCTTTATCACTTGGTAAGCTCATATCATGAGCAACTAAAGTATTATCAATATCACAAATAATCAATTTTTTATTCATTTTAACAAGTTTTTGAATATCAATATCCATAAAACTTTTCACATATAAATCAGGTGTAAATAAACGAATCATTAAGCACTCACTTTCTTATTTTTTACTGTACTAATAGTACCATTTTTTAGTTATCATATCAATTTCTTAAAGACAAAAATAGAAAACCACTAAACTTTATTTAGTGGTCTTATTCAAATGCCTTATAAGTTAATTCTACTGACAAATGATTATTAATTTTATCCAATGCCTTCAAAAACTCTTCTTTATCATAAATTGCAAGATCAATATAAGAATAATTGGTACCTATTGCACCACCAATGCTCTTAGCTATACCATGCGGAAACAACAATTCATTTAATTTCTTTTCTAACTGTTGACGATAAAGTGCATCTGCATCAGAACCATGGTTGTTCTTATAATATAAGTATCCAAATTCACCACCATAATCATAAAATTCATGATACGTAACAAACTCATTATTTAATACTTCACTAATTAAAATCGGATGAACCGTAAAAATCATTTTCATATCTTTACGAACTTCATCAACAATTTTTTCATCTTGCAATTGATACACTCTATAAATTGTCGTTGGATCATTATATTCTGGCCATTCTTTCTCATCTATAATTTCTAACATTACTTCATAGAATTCTGGTAAAATTGCATAATTTCCACCCTTTTGTGCATCAATAACTTCAATATTTCCAATATATGCTTCAAGAGCACATTCACCAATGAATAACTGCAACATATATACTGCGATTTCATTAGCTTTATTAGGATCTAAAACAGAGAAAGCATCACAATAGATTTCCACATGAAAAGATTTATTCACATCATCAATTGTATAATAAACAATAAAATCTTCTGGGTGATATTCTTGTTCTTTAATTCGCAATACCGTATGCAATGCTTTTTCACTTAATGGTGGTAAATACGCATTGATAATCCATTTGTCTGATAACGCTTTGGGTGCAAACGATTTTAATACAGCACAGATTAACTGTACGTTTTTATCTTGTCCGCTATGGAATGTCAATTCATAAAAATCATCGCTGATTCCCACTTCTAGTGAAGAATTCGTAAATTCTTCAAAATACGTGTTTAAAATTTTAACAATCTCATTAATCTCACCACTATTATTTTCTGCTAACGCTTTTTCTAAATTATTTTTCTCTTCTAGAAATACTTTCCAAAATCTCTTCACTTGTTTTTTGATTGACATTTTGTTCTCCCTTCTTTCGATAGATGATACAGTAGATTACATAACCAATACATCCACCAATCGTATTAAAAATCAAATCATCAATATCGGATATTCCAACATAACACAAATACTGAACACTTTCGATTGCTAAAGATAATAAAAATGAATAACACAATACTTTTATAAAGTTTGTCGTTTTTATAAAATAATTGATACAAAGGCCAAAAGGAATAAACCAAATGATATTTCCACCAACATTATATAGCAAGAAAAGATATGCGCTTCGTGTATCTACATACAACAAATTTTCAAAAGACCATAATAAAATGGTCAATGGTTCTAAATTGATTACCCGCGTGGTATTCATAAACAAACCCTCACGATATACCGTAACATATAGCAAGGCAATCAAATAAAAGACAAAAATAAAGGTAACAATTTTATGTTTAAAATGCCTCCCTTTATTTTTCTTATATATATAAATGATACTAAATATAATTGTCGATAGTATTGTTGAAACAACAATACTATTGACAACTAATTCTATAAGCCAGTTTATCATCTGTATACCCCCGTAACTTACTTATCACGAGCGTGAATATCAGCGATAATTTTATCGATTCGATCTCCTTTTTCAAGCGTGTCATCCAATAAGAAGACTAACTCTGGAACTTTGCGCATCGTTAATTTTTTAGATAATTCACTACGAATAAATCCTTTTGAACGATTTAAAGCTTTCATTCCCGCTTCTTTACGAGAATCTCTTCCCAAAAAAGATACATATACTTTTGCTACTGATAAATCATTTGTAACAACACAATCCATTACTGTGATGAATCCAATTTTTGGATCCTTCACAGCTCTTGTTATGATTTCAGAAATATTCCTACGAATCAATTCTGCAACTTTTTCATTCTTTAAACCCATGTGATTACTCCACTTCTACTTGTTGATCTTCAAATGCTTCAATTAAATCTCCTTCTTTAATATCATTAAAGTTTTCAATTGTGATACCACATTCGTATCCATTACTAACTTCTTTGGCATCATCTTTAAAACGTTTTAAAGATCCAAGTTTTCCTTCATAGACAACGATTCCATCACGGATTAAACGAACTCCACAGTCTCGTTTAATAACACCATCACTAACCATACAACCAGCAATAGTTCCAATCTTACTAACCTTGTAAGTTTCACGAACTTCTGCTTGTCCAATGATAACCTCTTCATATACAGGTGCCAACATACCTTTCATAGCATGTTCCATTTCTTCAATCGCTTTATAAATAATGTTATGAAGACGAATATCTACGCCTTCTTCCTCTGCTTTTTTACGCACAGCAGCATTTGGGCGTACATTAAATCCATATACAACTGCATTGGATGCACTCGCTAACATAATATCTGATTCACTAATTGCTCCAGCAGTAGAACGAATTACATTCACCTTTACTCCTTGTACTTCGATCTTTTCAAGTGATGCTTTTAAAGCTTCTGCACTACCTTGTACATCTGCTTTTACAATCACATTGATACTTTGAATGTCACCTTCCTCGATTTGACGAGCAAGGTCATCCAAACTAAGAGCTGATGAAGCATTACGCTCTTCTTCAACACGAACATTTAAACGTGCTTCTGCAATTTGTCTTGCTTTCTTTTCTGAATCAAATGCTTTAAACACATCTCCAGCAACAGGAACACTATTTAACCCAATAATTTCTACTGGTGTTGATGGACCTGCCGTTTTGATTTCTTTTCCTATATCATCTGTCATTTTTCTTACTCTACCAAAAGCGGTACCAACAACAATAGCATCTGATGCATGTAATGTCCCATTTTCAATAAGTAAGGTTGCAACTGCTCCACGACCCTTATCAAGTTTCGCTTCAATTACGGTTCCAACTCCATTTTTATGAGGATTTGCTTTTAAATCTGCAACTTCGGCAACAACTAAAACATTTTCTAATAGGTCTTCAACGCCTTCTCCTGTTTTTGCACTTACAGGAACAAAGATCGTATCTCCACCCCATTCTTCTGGCATACATCCATTATCACTCATCTCACTCATTACGCGCTCAGGATTTGCACCTTCTTTGTCCATCTTGTTGATAGCTACAATAATTGGTACACCTGCTGCCTTCGCATGGTCGATTGCTTCTTTTGTTTGTGGCATTACACCATCATCTGCTGCAACAACGATAATAGTTACATCAGTAACTTTTGCACCACGAGCACGCATAGCCGTAAATGCCTCATGTCCTGGTGTATCTAAGAAGGTAACCTTTTTACCTTTGACCTCGATTTGATACGCACCGATATGTTGTGTAATTCCACCAAATTCACCTTCTGTGACTTTTGTTTTACGAATTGTATCCAAAAGTGTTGTTTTCCCATGGTCAACATGTCCCATGATAGTAACAACAGGTGGACGGCTTTCCAATTGTTTTGGATCATCTTCTTCTTCAATTTCTTCAAAATTGAACTCTTCAACAATATTTTCTTTATGAACTTCAATACCAAACTCCATACCTACAAGTTCAATATTTTCATCATCCAATACGGTATTGATGGTTGCCATATTTCCCAATAAAAAGAGAAACTTAATAATTTCAGAAGATTGTTTGTGCATTAGCTTAGCCAATTCACCAACTGTAACCTGTCCAGAATATGTTATCTCTGTAACTGCTTCTTCTACTTTTTTTGGCGTATACTCTCTTTTCGTATTCTTGTTATTGCGTCTTTGTCTTGTTTTTGCCATATCCTCACCTAACCTTTCAAATTAATCTTTATTTTATTCGCAAAGCCATCATCTAATATTCCAACTGCTTTCACATTAAATTTACCAATCGCTTTGCTTAACACCTCGCTACTTTCTATAAAACCATATGCTATTTGATAATATTTACACTTATCTTCTAGTTTCTTTTTTGTATTTGCTGAAGCATCTTCAGCAATCAAAACAAACTTACACTTCCTCGCTCGAATATCTTTCATGATTGTTTCACCTATAGAAATATTTCTAGAAGCTGCTGCCAACCCTAAGATACCTACAAGTTTATTCATTAATCAACTTCCTCAATTCATCATAAATAGAATCTTCTACTTTCACATTCAAAGCACGATCCAAAATCTTTTTCTTTTGTGCCAAATCAACAGCTTCATTGCTTTTCTTTAAATAAGCACCTCTACCATTAGCCTTACCACTCAAATCAACAATGACATCCTTTTCTGGTGTTCTAACCACACGAATCAATTCCTTTTTAGGTAATTGCTCTTGGGTTGCAACACATTTTCGTAAAGGTATTTTTCTCAAAATGATACCTCTTTTCTATTCCTCATCATAAAATTCATCATATTCATCAAAATCAATATCATCATTGATCCATGCTTTTTCTTTTTCAGCAGCTTCTGCTGCAGCAATTTCCGCCAATTCTTCTTCTGTATAAATTGGTTTCAATTCATAATCACGTTCGTTTGGATCATGTGTTGGTTGAGGTTGTGTATCTTCATAGATTGCATCGTTATCATCTTGCTTCTTATATTTCTTCTTCACTTTTGCCTTTGGTGTTTCTTCTTTCTTCGCACCAGCAATATCTTCAAATTTAGAAACATAAGCACGTTTTTCTTCAATATCGATACCCTTTGCTTTTTTCTCTTTTGCTAAACGAGCAGCTTTTTCAAGTTCATCTTCTTCTTTTGGTACTTCTACTTTTTCTACTTTCTTTGGTTTTGGTTGGGCTTTTTCTTTCGCAACCTCCACCGTTTCTTCCACAACAACTTTCTCTTTGTTTGTCTCAACAGGAGTAGTTGTTTCTGGTTGGAATTCTTCTTCAATGAACTCTTCACTCAACAATTCATCACTGAATTCTTGTTGTGCTTCTTGTTTGCTTAACTCATCAAAAATATCTTTTTGTGCACGTGCACGTTCTTGTTCTTTTGCTTCTGCCATCTTAAGTGCTTCTTGTTCAGCAATTGCTTTCCAATCAATTCCCATTGTTTCTGCATCACTAACCGATTTAATATCAATCGTATTATTTGTAAGTTTCACTGCAAGTCTAGCATTTTTTCCTTTTTTCCCAATTGCCAAAGATAATTGATCATCATTTACAATAACCATCAATCCGCGTTTGGCTTCATTTGGAATAACAGCTAAAATTTCTGCTGGAGCTAATGCATTCTTAATAAGTTCTCCTACATCTTCACTCCATTCAAAAATATCAATTTTTTCACCTTTTAACTCTTCAATAATAACTTGAACACGTGAACCACGTGGACCAATACATGCTCCAATTGGATCAATGTTTTCATTATTTGAATATACTGCCATCTTACAGCGTTCTCCAGCTTCACGAGCAATCGCCTTAATTTCCACGATTCCTTGATAAATTTCAGGTACTTCTTTTTCAAACAAACGTTTTACCAATACTGGATCTGCACGAGAAACCAATACTTGTGCACCTTTTGTTTCTTTATTAACATCACTAATTACAACCTTAACATGTTGTCCTTCATAATATGTTTCATTTGGAATTTGTGCCACCTTTGGCATCAAAGCTAATGTTTTACCAATATTTACCAAACAGAATTTATCCTCTACCGTTTCCACAACACCAGTTACAAGCTCTTCTAACTTATCTGCATACTCATCATACACAGCTTGTTTTTGAGCTTCTCTAGTCTTTTGTTTCATAACATTTTTCGCTAAAATAATGGCGATTCGTCCAAATTCTGTAAAATCCACTTCTTCTTCTACAAAAGCTCCCAATTCATAATCTTCACGAATTGCTTTTGCATCTTCTAGTGAAATTTCTAATTCATCATCTGTGACTTCTTCGACCACAAGTTTTTGATGATACACCTTAATATCATCATCAAAAGATACACGTACATAAGCATCTTGAATATCAATATGTTTACGATATGCTTTTGTTAATGCTTCTTGCAAAGCTTCAATAATAATTTCTTTTGAAATACTGCGATCACTTTCAATTTCTTGCATCGCCTTCATTACATCTTTTAGTTTCATGTCTTTGTTAAGTTCCTTCCTAAATTTTAACTGATAATCTGATTAAGCGTATATTGCTTTTATCAATCGAGATTTGTTTCTTTACTGTTTTTAATAAATATTCTACCTGAATTGTTTCTTCATCTACAGCTTTTAAATAGCCTTTTATTTCATCAAGTCCTGCCTTTGGATCTTTTAATTTCACATATACATAATCTCCAAGTGCACTCATCAATTCTTCATCGTTTCGCAATTCACGCTCAGCCCCTGGTGAACAGACTTCTAGATAATATTCATAGTTAATGATATCAAGCTCATCTAACTTATCTGAAATATACCCAGATACTTTTGCACAAGTATCAATGTCCATTTTTCCACTTTTATCGATTATCGAAACCTGCAATATTTTCATTTTACCCTCTTGGGTCCACACAATGTCATACAAATTTAAATTCTCTGCATCAACGATTGGTTTGATAATTTCTTTTAGTTTTAAAAGTGAAGTCATACTACCTCCTATTCAATAAGTAAGAGTGGGCTTTCGCCCACTCTTGTTTCGTATGCATACAGTTTAGCACAACTTCCTCAAAACTGCAATATAATTCATTTTTTCCTAATCTTTACATTATTTTTGAATGTTTCTTTTGTTTTTTTGCGACACCTAATATTGCTATTAATGATAAAGAAAGAACTCCCATCCAAAGATTTACATTTGTTGCATCACCACTGTTTACAACATTTGTATCATCGGTTGATTTTGATGGTTTACTTATTACTTTATCTTCTTTGGCTTTTTGCACTGTAACTTGAATATATTTTTCATATACACTTCCCTCTTGTTCTACATATAAACGAAGTGTATATACGCCTCCTGTTTTAGCACCATTTTTTAAAGCTTTCAATGTGTTCACATCTACTTTAACTTCTTTGTTTCTTTCAACTGATGCACGAGATCGAAGATCCGTTATAACATTTACATTTGCTAATTCTTTGATTTCACTTTCATCTAATGATTGTACTTTCTCATAAGGGATAGTAAAATCACTAGCCTCTATTGTTATTGACAATTCCATAACATTAACAATTGTTGTGAATGTCTTTGTTTGGTCACCATCTACATAAAAGATAACTGTATAGATTCCTTTTTCTCCTTGTACATTATGTGACTTCACCGCTACTGGCACTTCTGATAAATCATCTTTTCGATATGCTTGTGCATCTGTCAATTCAATCAATTCCTCATCCGTGATATCTTTTGCTTGCTGTTTACTAATCATGATTGGATTTGCTGTAAACATATACTCATCTTTATTAATAATCTCATTTTCTACTACGATAATCTTACTTGTAGCAACAATTACAGTTGGATCCCCCTCTACACAAAATGAAACTGTATATTCTCCTTTTGCTGGAGAAAATGTGCTACTTGCAACTTCTATCGTACTTCTCTTCACTGGTGTTTTTCCATCATATTCCCATGCTTCTGCATCTACTAAATCAATCAATGCTTGATTAGAGTTTACTTTTTCTGCTTCATTTACTTCAATCACTACATCATTTGCATTTCCAACATAAGTAACTTTCTTATTATCTGCTGCTTTTACAATTAACGTTCTTGATGCAGTAAACGAGTTATCATCACTATCAACAACTGTATAGAATATTTCATATTCTCCAGGTTCTGTAAAGTATACAGAATCAAACAGTCCATTCAACGTTCTGTACTCTACCTTATATGTTATATCTCCATCCTTATCATCTTCTGCCGTAACACCACTCATTAAATCCAATTCTTTTCCTGCTTCAACAATTAATGGTGTTGAAGCAAAGCTTATTCGTGGATATCCATCAATATAAATATTTGATGTGATACTTACATCAAGATGTCCAATTACTGCATAATATATTTGCTGTTTTGGTATATACCCTAACATCGTTGTATCTACTTTTTTCATATCAGCTAAATTCCACGCTTGAACATTGGCAGCAACATTTAAGTCTGCATTATCATATTCTGTTTCACTCATCCTTACATCATTGCTTGTAATCACAAGTCCTTTTTCTTTATTTACCGTAATATTATCTGCATCCACTACTTTTACAATAACCGTTTTTTGAATTTTTTTATTCGCCTTATACCCTTTGGCTTCTAGTTTTATTTCATATTCCCCTTCTGCTACTACAAAATTAGATGATACTACTTTGGTAGTTGTAAATTCTCCTTTATTTGTATCTACATTATACAATTTAGAATACGCATTTGTTAGTATGATTAAATCATCATTATTCTTTATTTTTTGTGCTTGTGCTAAAGTAATCAATTGATTTTCAGCTGTTGTAGTATAATATGTTTTTTCTTTGCTATCCCCTACATTTATAACTACAGAAATAGTTAACATGGGATTATCTTTTGCTTGGAACGTTACGTTATAAAGGCCTTGTTTTGCTTGTACGTTGTTATCTTTAATTACAACATCTGCTTCACTCATATCCTTTGTGCTCCAAACCTTTGCACCACAAAGTTCAATAAGTTGTTGTTCGTTTATCTTACTTGCTTCTGCCTCACTCATGGAAGCTCCCTTTGCATAAATCGCAAAATTATTACGAGCTTCTATGGTTCCTGTATCTACTACTTTGATAGTCACAGTCTTTGTTAGTCCATCACTCATTGCCTCATCAGGTAAAAGCCTTGCTTTAAAACTCACCTTATATTCACCAATCTCTGGCTTGTATGTTGAAGAGACCATATCTGTTTCTCGATTTCGAGTTCCATATCCTACGATTGAAATTGTAGATTTTGCTTCCGTAATTTTTATCAAATCTTCTGCTGTTGTAATTTTCACAGCATCTTCTAAAGTGATTACAACATCGTTTGCATTCGTATGATAGAACGCACCTCCTGTTGAAGCTGAAACAGCAATATATACAGTCGTTTGGGTAGAAGGATCTTCTACCACATAAAAAGTGACCTCATATACTCCGATCTCTGGTCGGAAATTGGTTTGCTTCACACGTACTTCACCTTCACTATTATCACTTTCACGATAAGCTTTCGCTTTTGCAAGTTCAATCAATTCATCATTGGCTTTAATTGACCTTGCTTCATTTGATGTCATTACTATATTCGCTGCTGTAATTGAGTATGTTTCTTCAATTGCAACCTCTGGCTCATCATTATCCACATCTTCACTTTGAAGCGTTTGGATACTTTTATTATCTTCTTTATTATCATCTGTAACATCTGTTTCCGTAATTTCAGAAGCGTTTGATTCCAGCTCCAAACCACTAAATACAATAGACATACTAAGGATGCTTAGAATCATCAAACTACATAATATTCTTCTTCCATAAACAATATGCTTTCTCAATTTTCTCTTGTTCATCTTCTCTTTTCCTTTCACGTATGTTCCTTTAACACACTATTTAATTAGATGAAAACAATAAAAAAAAGGTTCACTATTAAAAAATGAGAAGAATATCTTCTCATTATCATTTTAATTTAATCCCTGTTGCAATAATCCCTTAATTTCATCAGAATAAAGAATAATAGATTCTTCCTGTCCTGGGTTAATCACTACATTATTTTCTTTTAAGGTTTCTAGTATATCCGCAGCATTGGCTTTCACATAAGGTGTTTCATTTTCATCAAGGAAATCTGCTAATGCATTCATTGATAAAAATAAAGGTACATATACTTCATCTTCATGATTGATTGTGAATATTTTTAAATTGTCACCTTCTACAACACGATTTCCTTCTAAATCACTCGCAGCAATAATATACACATCATTTAATAACAACTCATAGAAAAACTTCTGTTGCATCGCTTCATCGTGAAATGCTTTTTCAAATGTTGAATCTAAACTCATATTATCCCTTTTCCTGCTGCATTCTTTTTCGCATAGTTTCTTTTGCTTCTAACTCTAACGTATCGTCCAAAGGTTTTAACATTACTTCTTCATAATCTTTATGCAATGCTTTCTTGATGATGAAATCAGCCATCTCTGGATTCTTTGGTAACAATGGTCCATGCATATAAGTACCTAAAACCTGTCCATTATAAAAGCCTTCAAATTCACCACGATAAACATTTCCATGCCCTTTGATTACCTTTCCTAGTGGTGTTTTAATATTCTTTGTCTGTCCACCATGATTTTCAAAACCAACAATCGACACTTTTTCACCATCCAAATCAGCCTCAATTTCAATATTTCCAATACATCTACCAACATCAGAATTGCTTTCTGTATAATACTCAAAAAGTCCCAACCCTTCAATTCGATTACCATTGCTATCAATGTAGTATTTACCAAAAAATTGATAACCTCCACAAATCAACAAAACGAATGTATGAGCTTTAATTGCATCGAGAATGTCTTGTTTTCGATTCACTAAATCTTGATATAGTAAATGTTGCTCGCGATCCGCTCCACCACCAATGAAAATCAAATGATAATCGTTTAAATTTTTTTGCTCACCAATTCCACAAGTATCAATACTTACTTCGATATCGCGATCCAAACAACGTTTTTTTAATACTTGAATATTTCCTCGATCTCCATAAAGATCCATAATATCATGATACATCCATAAAATTTTCATTTTCATTTCTGATTCCTCCTCAATGCTGTACGCATTGGTTGGAGTGCAGTATATGTTGCAAGTACATATGCATGATCATGCAACGATTTCAATTTCATAATCGCATCTTCCACCTTAGGTAAAACAATGATTTCTCCCGTAAAATTTTCATACTTTAATCGCAATGCCATATCATATGCCCGCAAGCCACTACAAATAATTACTTTTGTTTGCGAATCTACTAATAAATCAAAATGTGCATCCCATATCCATGAAATATCAGTTCCATCTTGAACATTATCATTTAATACAATAACAATATCCTTAGCTTCTTGATCACGCATGATATACTTCATAACTTCATTGGCACCTGTAGGATTTTTTACTAAATTCAACAAACAATCTCTACCAATATCAAAATGTTCCATCCGTCCATCTTTTAATTCAAAACCTTCCAACACTTCTTTGGCTACCAAAAAAGAAATATCATACAACTTAGCAATACTAATTACTCCCACGCAATTATAAATTGCATATAACGCATCTTGTGGTGTATGAAACACGACTCCATCCACAGTAAAGCTTTGCTTATCAATATCCACATCAGTCGCTTCTAAATAGAAACTATGATGTCCAAAATCACAGTTTGGACAATGGAATCTACCAATATGTGAATATTGATAGTAATCATATTCTAAAACAGCATTGCATCGAAAACAGAATTTTCCCTCACTCGCTTCATCAGATACTTGTTTACTTAGTTTATTTTTTGCTACCCCAAAGTAAAACACTTCAGCTTGAGGAGCTACATCTGCTAACCGCACAACATTTGGATCATCCCCATTCAATACCAATTGTCCTTGGTATGTAGCAAGTGCATTTCCTACTTTACCAACAACATTTTCCATTTCACCTGCACGATCCAACTGATCACGGAAAAAGTTATTAATTAAAATCGTTGATACAGGTACATTCTTTAAAACATGTGGCACATTTAATTCATCAACCTCAATGACAATACAATCACTTTGTACTTTCAAACCAAATGAAGTATGATTTAAAATTAGTGTTGTTATCCCTGCCATTAAATTATCTCCACGTACATTACAAATGGCATTCTCATATTTCTTACGCATAAGCGCATATACCATATTATTGGTTGTTGTTTTCCCATTTGTACCAGTTACAAGAATAATCTTTGAAGGATACTTTATCTTTTTTAAAATATTTGCATCTAATTTCAATGCAATTTGTCCTGGTAGTGAACCACCACGACCAAACAAGCGTAATCCTGCTCGGATAAACTTTACAATTAATATCGTTATTCTAGCTCTCATCTTAACTCCTATTTTTAATGAGACTATTATATCACCTTCCACAAGAAAGTTATATATAAGTCTAATATTTCATAAAAAAAACAGCTTTCGCTGCTTTCTTATTCTGTAATTTGTTTTCCGTTGTAATTTCCACATTCACACATTCTGTGTGGTCTAACAAATTCTCCACATGCTGGACATTTTGTCAATGTAGGTCTTACTAATTTATAGTGTGTTCTTCTTTTTGCTTTTCTATGCTTTGAACCACGTCTTTGTTGAACAGCCATAAATACCTCCTCTTAATCTTCTTCGATTTTAAACTCTTTTAGCTTAGCTAATCGAGGATCTACTTCATCTTCTTGTTTGTTTTTATAATCGCTTTCTTTTATTACTTCCCAACCATTTCCCTTTGGATATTCCTTTACATCATCTTTTACAACTTTTAAAGGTACTTCCATCATGATGGTTTGAAAGATAATTGGCAGAAGTTCGATTACATCTCCCTTTGCTTCATGAATGTCTTCATTATCCTCAACTTTACGAAATGCAAACACTTCTGTTGTTTCCACATTGAATGGATAACGAACATCTTCATTTGTAATCGCACAAGGTAGGATCATGTCGCCACTAATCTCCATGTCACAAGTAACAAAGTCACTTTGTACATCATAGCGAAGTGTACCTTTTACATTCACATTTTCAAGGTCACGTAAGTGGTGATTTTTATTAAATACCTCTTTGGCAAAACTGATATCTTCATCAAAAGATATAGGTTCCTTATGCAAATTTAGTATCTCATTTTTTGACCATTTCAAGATCATCACCTCATTGCCTGCCTATTCATTATATTGAAAAAGTAGGGCAAAGTCAACAAAGAATCAATGAAATTAATCCCAAAGTGGTACAGGGTATTTTCCATCATCTATCAATCTTTTTATTCCAGCTTTGACAATTGGTTTGTCTTCTTGATAAGTAACTCCATACCATTTATCTTCACTTGATAAAACCGTTACTTCAATTTGGTTATCACGTAACATTTTTCCAACTTCTTTAGGAATATAGAATTCTGACTTCAATTGGTTCTTAGGAACTTCATTTTCAAAAAACTTAACGAAGTCTTCTTTCATATACTGAATGAAGGAAGGTTTGAATCCCCACATGTTCATCGATACCAAACGGTTTTCTTCCAAAGGCAACCATGTCATACCTTCATCTTTGCTATATTCAATTCCTTTTGGATGTTTTTCAATTCGTGTAAGTTCATCGACATTCGTAAGCTTGCCATCCTTCACCGTACATACTCCACGAGCAACACTTCCATTCTCACTCACTGTATTCGCTAAAATATAACCAACCATTGCATAATGATCACCAATCGCATCTGATACTAAGAAATCATGCAATTTCTCAAACCCTTCACGCCCATAGTAATCATCCGCATTAATAACTGCGAATGGTGAGTCAATTACACCTTCACAACACAATAGGGCATGGCCTGTTCCCCAAGGCTTCTCTCTTCCTTCTGGAATTTCAAATCCTTGTGGAATGCTGTTATCAATTTCTTGATAAACATATTTCACATTCACTTGTTTACTTATTTTATCTCCTATTGCAGATTTGAAATCTGCTTCTATTGCTTTTTTTATTATGAAAATAACTTCATTAAATCCAGCTTGAATAGCATCATAAACACTAAGTTCAAGAATCACTTCACCATTTGGTCCGATCTTGTCAATCTGCTTTAATCCCCCATAGCGACTTCCCATACCAGCAGCCAAAACTACTAAACTTGTTTTTTTCATCTTTTTACCTCTCTTTCACTATTCTAGCATAAACTTATTTTTATTTAAATCCATTTGAAGTATAATGAAGACATGAAAACTCATTTTAAAGTAGCGGGCATCGTATGTGAATACAATCCATTTCATAATGGACATATGCTGCATATTCAAAAAACAAGAGCAATAACAGGTGCTGATATCTTGATTTGTGTCATGAGTGGAAACTTTGTACAGCGTGGAGAACCCGCTATCACAAATAAGTGGGAGCGAGCAAAGGTAGCGATTGAGCATGGTGTAGATATCGTTGTAGAATTACCTTTTATTTATGCTACCCAAAGTGCAAACATGTTTGCCAAAGGAGCTATTGATATCTTAAAACTTGCTAATATTGATGCTTTGGTATTTGGTAGTGAATCTAACAATCTTGATATTTTAAAAAAACTTTTAACCATCAAAGATGATATCAGTGAATTAAAACAAGCAGGAATATCCAGTGCAAAAGCTTATGAACAACTTTATGGCGATTTAAATCCTAATGATATTTTAGGTTTGAATTATTTAAAACATTTAAAGGACACTGAAATAGAAGCCCATACAATTCAAAGAACCACAAATTATCATGATACATCATTAAAAGGGAAAATAAGTAGTGCGACAGCTATTCGTGAAAGTATTTTTGCCCAACAAGATTACACATTGGCTACACCTATGCATAATCTAAGTGATACTTTTCAAATGCAATATTATTATCCATATATCAAAACCCTATTGTTGACGAGTGATCAAAAACATCTATCTCAACTATTTTTGATGGATGAAGGAATTGAAAACAATTTAATCAAACATTGCAAACTCGCAGACTCTTATGAAGATTTCTTAATATCTTGTACATCAAAACGTTATACAAAGGCAAGTATCCAACGAACTTTGACCCATTTGATGAACCAAACCAAAAAAGCCGATGTAAATAATCTTCCTGAAGTAGATTATTTACGCATCTTAGCTTTTAATAAGCGAGGACAGGCTTATCTTAACCATATAAAAGAAGAGGTTAAGATTGCATCAAAATATAGTCAGATTCCTTCTCCCTATCGAGAAATGGAACTAAAAGCCACTCAAGTATACAGTTATCCAACAACCATTGAAGAACAAAAAATGATGGTCAAACAAGAATTGCAACCACCACTTTTTATTGAAGATTAAAGATTATAAAATACCATTCTTCAATTGCCTTATTTATTTTCAAAAACTGGAACCTTGTTTAGGTATCCAGTTTCTTTTTTATACTAAATCGTATCGATATAATGCTGTTAAATATCCTTTTCCTAAATCAACGATTTCTTCTAGAATAAAATCATTTCGCTCATAATACGCCCGCAGTTTATCTTTGTGTGCTCGAACATCTAGTTTTACACAAGGCATACCTGCCTTACGTCCAAGTTCTTTAAACTGATCTAAAATATAGTTTGATACACCTTGTCCCTTCACTTTATCCAAAACCATAACCTTATGGATATAAAGAGCTTCATGAGGTTTATCATGTAGCCAATAGGTTGGGTCGTAGTCAATTACACAAAAACATCCAACAGGATCATCATCTTGATATACAAGATAGAAATTTTCCACCACATACTCATTTTGTAAAGTTTTCCAAAGCACTTCTTCTTTTTCCCATTGCACCAATCCTTTTTTTGAAAGTTCATCTACCTTTTGTAACAATAGACTTTCAATCAATTGGCAATCCTTTGGGGTTGCTTGTCTCATAGATAACATAGGTAGTAAAAAATACTCTTATTAAGAGTATTTTATAATCCTTCCACATTGTGATATACATTTTGTACATCATCAACATCATCTAATAGATCTAATAAGCGTTGAAACAACATTTTATCATCTCCATCTAGTGTTACATATTCATTTGGTAACATCGTTAGTTCCAATACATCAAATGTAACATCTGGAATCAACTTATCAATTTCCTCTTTAGCCTTATATAAGTCCTGTGGTGAAGTAGTAATTGACATGTGTTCATCTTCTACTTCAATCTCTTTCACATCCACATCAGCCATTAACAAAGTTTCTAGCATTGTATCTTCATCTGTATAAGGAATTACAATCTGTCCAACACTTTCATAGTTGAATGACACTGAACCACTAACTCCCATTTTTGCTTTCGCCTTATTAAAAGCACCTCTTAAATCAGCAATGGTACGGTTTGGATTATCTGTTAAACACTCGATAACAACCGTGGCAACTCCACCGCTACCGAAACCTTCATAAGTAGAACTTTGATAATTTTCACCAGTTCCACCCTTTGCTTTTTCAATTGCTCTTTTTATAACATCTGCTGGTACCTGATTTGCTTTTGCACGCTCGATTGTCTTCTTCAAGTTTGCATTCATCTCTGGATCAGGTTCACCGTTTTTCGCAGCTACATATATTTCTTTTCCATATCTTGAATATACTTTTGTTTTTGCTGCTGCTGTTTTTGCCATACTGGCTTTACGTACTTCAAATGCACGTCCCATAATTATCACCATCCAAATTTACTTGTTTATTATATCAAAGAATAAAACATCCGACAATGCTATTCATCAAAGTAAGAAAGAAACCACACTAAATTTCTAATGTATAGAGAATTAAAAAAACATAGGAAACTCCTATGTTTTATCTTTTATATACACATTTTCCAGATACATAAGTTTGTTGATTTTGATAATTTTTATCCATAATACAAATATCTGCATCTTTTCCTACTTCCAACGTTCCCTTTAACGTATCTATCTTAATAACCTTTGATGGATTTATACAAGCCATCTGAACAATTTCGTTTACTGTACACCCAGTAATCTCTGCCATAGTACGAATAACATAGTCTAATCCCACAGCTGAACCTGCTCTGCGTCCTGTTTCAATCACAGTTACACTATAGCCATCTTTTATACAATTTTTACCACTAAAATAAAATTCTCCATCAGGCATTCCTTTTCCCAACATCGCATCAGTAATAAGAACAATCTTTTCAGCTCCTTTATTCAAATACGTCATCAACACTACTTCTGGATCTACATGAAATCCATCAGCAATAAGTTCCACATATGCATCTTTATTAATAAAAGCTGATGTTACCACTCCTGGAGTACGATGAAGATGCTGGCTCATTGCATTATAAAGATGCGTAAACCCAACGGCCCCATGTTTGATTGCTGCTGTTGTTGTTTTACTATCTGCAGCACTATGACCAATCATCATTGCGATATTATGCTTTGCTCCATACTCAATAAACTCCATCATTCCATCCAATTCTGGAGCAATTGTCATCTGTCTAATCCGATTGTCAGATGCACTTATCATTTCATCCAATTCTTTTATTGAAGGAGCACGCAAGTGCTCTTCAATCATAACGGCTTTATATTCTCTACTTAAATAAGGACCTTCCCCATGAACACCTAAGAAGTGTGCACCATTTCCATCATCTTCAATTGTTGCATACATTTTTAGCGTCTCAACTATCTCTTCTTGTGATACCGCTGTAAGAGAAGCTAAAAAGCCTGTACATCCATCTTCCACTAAATTATGTGCAATCTTATGTATATCATCTTTCGTAGCATCGATAAAATCACTACCTACACCACCATGCATATGAATATCAATTAAACCCGGCATAATATAGTTTCCCTTAACATCTTCAAATACAACGTCGTGGTCTTGTTGATATATTTGGAATTTAGGATCATTGGCAGCTAACACTTCAATAATCTTATCTCCCTCAATTAATACACCACCTTGTTCCAAACTTGTATGCCCATCAACTACAACAATTCCATTATACAAAAGTGTTTTCATATTTTTTCCTCCTATGTCTCATCATGATGAATCACTTCATATACATTTTTTGCGACCGCTTCTGGAACGATCTGTGATATTTCTTCTATCGTTGCCTGTTTTAAACGTTTCATACTTCGAAAATGATTCCATAGCTTATTCTTACGAACTTTTCCCAATCCACTAACTTCATCTAAAATTGATTTTGTTTGTGCTTTAGAACGTAGTTTCTTATGATAAGTAATTGCAAATCTATGCACTTCATCTTGCATCTGTGTTAATAAAAAGAAAAGTGGACTATCTCTACGAATGGGAATAATATCTCCATTTCGATCCATTAAATTATTTGTACGATGTCGATCATCTTTTACCAAGCCACATAATAAGATATCAATTTCAAGAGCATCTAAGATTTCTTTCACTGCATTAATCTGTTGTAAACCACCATCTACAATTAATAAATCATTTTGTACTTGTTGTTCTTTTAAAAGTCGAAGATAACGACGGTATACAACTTCTTTCATGGAATCTACATCTGAAATATAAGTATCCAATTTATAAATACGATAATCTTTCTTAGATGGTAAACCATCTTTAAACACAACCATTCCTGATACATTAAACGCTCCACTAATGTGTGAGTTATCATAGATTTCAATAGAATGAATTGGTTTATGAAAAATATCAGATAATTCTTTAAGGGCAAGGATGCGATTATTATCCTTACGTTTTACTAATTCAAATTTATCTTCATGGGCTTTTTTAGCATTTCCTTTGACCATTTCCATTAAACGTAATTTTTCACCTCGTTGTGGTTTCATTACTTTTGTATCTAAATAATCACCAAGATCTGTGTGAATATCTTTTGGTATTAATAATTCCTGTGGTAAAGGATTTTTACTATAATATTGCATAATAAAAGATACAAATGCATCTTCTATTTCCTCATAAATTGGCGTAATAGATAAAGCACGTTCTAAGATTTTACCATTACGCAAAAAGAATCCTTGAATACATAAATACCCCTTATCATAATAGTAATTAAATACATCTCGATCTTTTCTATCTTTAAATTGTACATGCTGATTCATTGCTACATGGTGAATCGATTCAATCAATTCATGCAATTCTTGCGCTCTTTCAAAATCCAACTTATCACTAGCTGCATGCATTTGTTCTTCTAATTGTTGAACAATGGCCTTTGTGTCACCACGTAAAAACCTTTTGATATCATTTGCCATCTTTTCATAAATCGCAGGATCAATATCATTGATACAAGGTGCTAAACATTGACCTAAATGATAATACAAACATGCTCGCTTAGGCATGTGTTTACATTTTCTCAATGGATAAATTTTATTTAATAAATCTTTGGTTTGATGAGCTGCTCGTGCATCAGGAAAAGGTCCAAAATAATATGCTTTTTTATCTGTAAGTTTTCTTGTAACAGTTAACACTGGTGCTTTATCTGTAGTTAATTTTATATATGGATAACTTTTATCATCCATGAACATAATATTATATTTTGGTGAATGCTTTTTAATTAAATTAATTTCCAACAACAAAGCTTCTTTTTCACTATCACAAACAATATATTCAAAATCATCAATATTGCTTACTAATTTTGTTGTTTTATAATCATGGGCACCACGAAAATAAGAACGCACCCGACTATTTAAACGAACTGCTTTCCCTACATAAATAATCTCTTGATTCTTATCTTTCATCAAATAACAACCTGGCTTTGCTGGAAGCAAGGCCAATTTGTCTTCGATTTTTTCCATGTTAGCCATCTTTACCACCTTTTAACGTTACTACAGTTGCTCCTAACCCTCCTTCAAACTCACCACCTAAGCGGAAAGTTTTGACATATTTTTGCTTCTTCAACATCTCATGAATGGCACTACGAAGCGCTCCTGTACCACTACCATGGATAATCGTTACTGTATACATTTTATGATACAGCGCATTATCCAAATATTTTTCAACTACTGGCAAGGCTTCACTCACTCGCATTCCAATAACATTACATTCCATTTTAGGACGTGCTACAGAAGATGAAGAAGAGACACTAGCTACCTTTTTCTTCACTGGGCGGTGAGTATGTGTTAAATCACTTACTTTTACATTCATACGCATACCATTTGTTGAGATAGTTGCTTTATTGCCTTTCAATGAAATTATTTCTCCTTGATATTGTAAGCCTTTTACTTTCACATAATCATGCAGAGCAAACGTCTCCACCACTTCTGGCAATGGATCCTCTTTCATAGTTTCAGTTTTTAATTTACTAACTGCCTCAATAATCTCATGCTCTTTTACCTGTTTCATAGAACGCAACTCATCAATTACCGATTTTGCTTGTTCCTTGGCATCATCAATTACTTGTTCTGCTTTTGCATATGCTTCTTTTAATAATTTATCTTGCGTTTCTTGTTGCTTTGCTTGGGTACTTATTAAGTTTTGTTTTTCTTTTTCTAACTGCTCTTGTTGATTTTTTAAAAGTGTTTGTTGATCCAGCAATTCCATACGATCTTTTTCAAGTTTTTCAATCAACCGCTCCTGATCCGAATAGCTTGCTTCTCTTAATTTATAAGCATATTCTAAAATCTCATCTTTGATGTGATATCTTTTCGCAATCTCCAAAGCATTGGAATTTCCACTAAACCCACTCATATATTTGTAAGTAGGAGTCATCGTATCCAAATTAAAACCTACACTTGACATTAATATTTCATCTTGAGTTTTCGCATATTCTTTTACTTTTGAATAATGGGTTGTCGCAACACTCATAATTTTATGTTCACGCAAATATTCTAAAATTGCGATTGCTAAGCATTCCCCTTCACTCGGGTCCGTTCCTGAACCAAGTTCATCTAATAATACTAAAGAACGAGAACTTGCTTTATTTAAAATCGTAGATAGTCTTGATAAGTGTGCAGAAAAGGTAGATAACGATTCCAAAATTGATTGAAAATCTCCAACATCCACAAACACATCATCAAAAAGAGGAACGATTGCTTCCTCGCAAGGAATTGGCAAACCGCTCATTGTCATAATTGTAAACAAACCAATCGTTTTCAATGTAACCGTTTTTCCACCTGTGTTTGATCCACTAATTAATAAATGTCGATTTGGTGGTGCTATTTCATATGTATTTGATACTACTTTCTCTTCTTCTATCAAAGGATGGCGTGCATCTTTAAAATACAACCGTGTTCCCTTTTCATTCAATTCACTATAGACTGCACCTAATTTATCTGCCCATTTAGCTTGAGCAAATAACGTATCTAATAAGGTATAAGTATCTAGATTAGCTGCCAACTCATCCACATGAGGCATAATTAATAAGCATAGCTCTTTTAAAATTCGTTCAATTTCATTCTTCTCATTTGCTCGTAATGATTGCAAGCGATTATTTAATATCAAAAGCGCTTCAGGCTCAATATACACAGCCTGTCCAGATGCACTTTCATCATGAATAAACCCTTTAATTTTATGTTTATCACTACTCTTTACCAACAAAGTTGTTCGATTGTTACGTGTAGCTGTAATGTTTTCCATTAAAATACTACTATATTTGCTCATTATCTCACTTGTCTTCTTGGTGATTTCTTGTTCGCAATGATGAATGTTACGACGGATATCTGCTAATGCTGGCGTAGCATCATCACGCACTTCATAGTTGGCGTTGATTTTCTTTTCAATCGCTACCTGAATAGCTGTATGGTCACTTAAAGAAGCTATTAAATCTTTAATGATCTCTGCTTCAATTTCAATCCTTTTTTTATAATTCTTCATATGTTGATAAGCACCCATAAAGCTTGCAATATCAAAAAGTTCTTTGGTACTTACAATTTTACCTTTTCCAACATCTTTGAAAGTATTGTAAAAATCATGAATACCTGCAAAAATTGGTGACTCATGATGTTTATATAATTTTAACGCCTGCTTTCCTCTTTCTAAATCGCGTTGCGCGATTAAATAATCAAAGACTGGCTGTTTCTCTTGTATCGCTTTTTTTGATAGTGAAAATGAGCAATGTTTAACAATTGCTTCTTTTACTACCTCAAAATCTAATCCTTCGTATTGTTCTATCATATATTCTCCAAATTATTGTTCTATCAATGTTTCCCAATCAAAATTACCATCTTCTCTAGCTTTATCAACCGTATCAAACACTTGTAATACATTTTTAGCAATTGGTACATGTTCACCAATCATGGTACGTATAGGAATTAACCCTGCCTTATCCAAAGCTACTTTACCATTACTAAATATAGGGCTAGAAATAAAGACAATGATAATGATTGTATAAATTAATCCTTTACAAAAGGCTAAAACACTTCCCAGCACTTGATTAACACTACCAACGAGTGTAAGCTTATTTAGCTTTCTTATATATCCTCGTGCAATTCTTAATAAAATATTGACAACAACAAATAGAAGTCCAAACCAAGCCATCCGATTAGCTAATTCAACTACCAGTTTATCAAGCGTTGTAATACCTGTATTAAGTAAAGATGCAGGCACTAGTAAAAAAACATCTTTCATCACATCCGAAAGCCACCAACCAATACATACACAAAGTAATAAGGATATCGTAATAATCGCTTCTAAAACCAAACCATTACGGTATCCCTTCCAAATATAATATACCAGCATGATAACAATACCAATCGTTATCAAAATACTAAATTGTAAAGGAAATTCCATAGCCCACCTCATATTTATTTTAAAGTAAACCATAGGTTAATGCAACTTTCAAACAGATTTATGATAAAATGAAACCGAGGTGTTTTTATGACGATTACAAAGGTATATACAAAAGCTGAGATTGAACGACTGTATGCTTCTTTAAGTGCAGGGAAAGTTTGTAAAACTCCCCCTTATGCACTTTTCCAAATTCGTATGAGTGATTGTGTAATCACTGCCTATGAATCTTTAAAAGTTGTCTTTCAAGGTGAAGGTGCTGCTTTTTACAGTGGTGTTGTTGAGCCACAAGCAAGCAAAGAAGAAACGCTTACCTCAACATATCCACAAGCAGGAAGTGATGAGGTCGGTACTGGAGATTATTTTGGTCCTGTTGTTGTCTGCGCTGCCTATGTAGAAAAAAAAGATTTAGAATTGCTATCAACGTTTCATATTCAAGATTCAAAGCAAATTAAAGATGAAGATATTTTAAAAATTGCACCCGTTTTAATCGATACTTTAAAATTCAGTATTCTAATTTTAAATAATACCAAATACAATCAAGTGCATGAACACAATAACATGAACCAAATTAAAGCAAAGTTACATAATCAAGCTTTCTTAAATTTAAAGAAAAAATTCAACTTACAACTAGATACCATCTATGTTGATCAATTTACCCCACCTAAAAATTATTTTCGTTACTTGAGTGGTGAAGCAGATGTTGTTGAAAACATCCATTTTGAAACTAAAGCTGAAAGTAAATATATTAGTGTAGCCTGTGCTTCTATCATTGCTCGTTATTATTTTTTAAATACGCTGGCAAAAATGAGTGAGAAATACGATTTTCCATTCCCTAAAGGAGCTGGTGCACACGTCGATGAAGCAGGAAGAAAATTTATAGACATGTATAGTGAAAACGAATTATTACATGTTAGCAAATTCCATTTTGCCAATACAAAAAAAATATTGAATGAAGAAACCCTTTGATAACAAAGGGCTTTTTTTATGAGAATTTAGTTTTAAAAAAATTTAAGAAAGCATTGGCATCATCTTCTTGTTTTACGCAAAGGACGACTTCATCTGGGTCTTGATTCAGCATTTCTTGGACTGTAAAGGTAATGTATTTTTTAGGAAATTTATTAGCATGAATTCTTATCTCCTTAGAGAACATTGCAATTTTTGCTTTTTTTACTTCATCATGTTTTACATAAATAGGATCCCCATATGCACTTAAATCTCGATCAATTGGTAAAATGACAATTTCATTTGCATCCTCATCAAAACCAATTGCATAACTTGCATATGTGTATGTCGTTTGTCTTACAACGATAAAATTCATCATTCCTACATCCACACCACAACCATAAACAACACGGAAGCGATTCGCATCTTCAATCACATTTGAAAATAATGCTTTCATTTTTTCAACATTCTCTAAACATACTTCATCACTTATCTTTTTTGCCATTGTTTCACCTCTATATTTAAAAGTATAGCATATTTAATTACATATAAAAACGAGCAAATGAATGGCATAAAATTATGTTAATGCTAAGATATAAGCAAGGACGGGAAAGGTCCTCGTAAAGAAGGAGGAATTTATTATGGAAGACTTTAAAACAAAAATGGAAGAAGTAAAGGAAAGCGTTAGCAAAGAAGCTGAAAAAATCGGTGGAAAAGCTAAGGAAAAAGGAAAAGAATTAAAAGATGACATAAAAGAAGTTGCTGATAAAGTTAGTGATGAAGCAAACAATTTAAAAGATAAGGTTGTTGAAAAAGCAGATGCTTTGAGTGACAAAATGAAAAGCGAAAGTAAGACAGTAAAAAAAGATGCGAAACATACAAAAAAAGACGTGAAAAGTAAAGCATCAAAAACAAATAAAAAAGTCCATACCAAAGCAAAAGAAGTTTCTAACAGAGCAAGTCATTAAAGAATGGAAGATGGAAAGGAGATAATCGTATGTTAAGTTTTATTTGGTCATTGATTATCGGTGGCATCATTGGTGCTATAGCAGGATTTATCCTAGGTAAAGGAACTCCTGCTGGAATCATTGGAAATATTATCTTCGGATTTATTGGAAGTTGGGTAGGTACATCCTTATTTGGTAACTGGGGTCCAGTCATCGGAGGATTTGCATTTGTACCAGCACTTATTGGTGCTATCTTAACAATTGCCGTGTACTCATTCTTCTTTAGAAGAAGTGAACAACATTAAATAGCAAAAGCTTCTCAATTATATGATGAGAAGCTTTTTTTATGCCTATATTCTATCAAAAATATTTATTATACTCTTGCTCTTTTTCTTTTCGCTAAGATACCTGCAGCAACTAAGAATGCAAGGATACCCGCCATTGCATATCCACCAAAGTCAGTAGTGTCCCCTGTGTTTGTTCCACTTCCTGCTCCTGTAGATGTAGATGCAGATGAACCTGCAGCAACTACTCCTTTTACGGTAATAGTTTCTTTTGTAGAACCTGATGTTGCAGTAAATGTTACATCAAATTCACCACCTGCTTTTCCAGCTTTTTTAATTGCTGCCACTTGTGCAGCATCAACGCTGATATCCACTGGTTCATTTGCTCTTGCTCTTGTTTTCGTCCATTTTGCATTCGCTCCAGCTTTTTTAATTAATATTTCAGCTGTTACTTTGCTAGCTTCATCATTGTTTAACTTGAAGTTATTAGCATTGATTACTAACTTATCAATAAGCGTTGTAGGTCTACTTGGATTATATGTAGCAACACGATCATCATCAATCAATCCTGCCCAATTTAATCCATAAGCTACATCATATGTATTTCCTTGTGTATCTAAATAAGGAATTACATCTTCCCCTACATCTTCAAGGTTTGCTTCTACTGTATCCATATCTCTTGGGAATTGCATTGGTAGCAATCCTTTTGGCTCATGATTACCATTGATAACGTCATGAATTGCTGCATCACTTACTGAGAATCCAACCACAATTGCATCTACTTTATCTTCAAATTCAGATACGATTGCAGGACCACTTGCGTTCATTGCAACAACAATTGGAATATCTTTTCCTGTTTTTTCTACTGCTTCTACCGCATTCAATACGATATCTAAATCATGAGAATTAATTAAACGTGATGTTTCTCCATAGTAAGATCTATTTTCTTTTGATCCATCATCCAATGTATCTCCAGCAATTGATTCTTTTCTTACATTCTCACCATCTGCTACATAATCACCATATTGTAATGATAATGGATAGTATCCATAGCTTCCATCGTCTTTTGTATAGCGACCTGTATTAGAGAATAATCCTCCATTCATAGGAGAACGAATTCCAACGATTACTTTATCTACACCTGTTAAATCAGGTACTGTATAACCATCTGTATCATTACCATTATCTGTAATTACTTCTCCATAGATTGAACGTGCTACATCTAAATTCATTGAAGGAGCCCATCCAGCAGGTGTGCTACCAAAGATACCAGGTTGTTCTTTTGTGTAAACCATTGGAATATATACTTTCATACTCTTAGGATCTTTTTCATTGTTAGCAGCTGCTTGAATTGTATTGTCTGCATTTTTCAACATAACAATAGAATCTAATTGTGCATTATATCCTGCTTGCATTTTTTCTGCATTTCCAGCAGATGCTTCAGATGCTGCAACATCTAAGTATGGATTTTCAAACATACCAGGTTGCATTGTAAGTTTAATCAAGCGTTTTGCTGAAGTTGCAAAACGGTTGTCTGCCCATGCTTTTCCTTTTTCACTAACCATTCGGTTATAAGATAATACAATTGGTTCAGCATTGTTGTTTCCACCAAACATATCTGTTCCTGCCATTAATATTTCATAATGACGATCTGCTGTTGAAAGTGCTTCAGCACCCCATGCCATACCAAATCCTCCAAAGCTAGTTACACCCCAGTCAGTACATACAACACCATCAAATCCAATTTTATCAGTATCTCTTAATAAGCTCATTTTTGCGATATTGTACGCAGAACCTACAAGTTGATCGCCAAATTGTGAATTTCCATCAGCATCAACACCAATTGAATATGATGTCATAACAGCAGTTGCAGAACCTGTTTTTCCATTTAATTTCATTCCACCTTCAGTGAAAGGAAGTAAATGTTCATCATAATTTCCACCAGGGTAAACCGCATATTTTCCAGCTGCTGTATGTGATTCACGACCACCTTCACCAGCACCATCACCAGGGAAATGCTTAATCATAGCATTGATAGAGTCTGAACCCCATCCTAAATCATTTCCAGCACCATCATAAGATGATTGTGAACCATCAACATATGCTTGAGCCATAGCCGTTGCCAATGCTGTGTTTTCACCAAATGTTCCTCCTACACGAAGCCATCTAGGTTCGGTAGCTAAGTCTATTTGTGGTCCTAAAGCTGTAACAATTCCCATTGCACGATATTCAGCTGATGTAGCTTTAGCAAAGTTGTACATATGTTCTGTACTAAACGTTGCAGCCATTCCTAGGTTTGAAGGCCAAGCTGAAATATCTGAACCTTCTGCAGCACTTGAATACAAGTCCCCAGAACCAGCAGTTGATCTTGGATCAGAACTAAAGTCCACTGGAACATTAAAATCACTTGTTTCAACAAACGCTTGCATTGCATTTGTCCAACCCACGGAATCACTTACATCATTACCAGCAGCATCCGTAATATTACGAACATAGCTATCTGTCAAATATTTTTTTTGTGATTGTGTCAATCCAGCTTTACTATTTGATTCATGACTACTAAATAACATCAATCCAGCAATCTTTTTGATACCATCAGGATCTGTTGTTACTAAGTAATTTGCTAAAGCCTCAGCTCTTGTATCAACATCAAGACGCCAGTCTTCATAAGCATCTAAAGAACCATTTTTATTCATATCTTTAAAAGCATATGTATAATCGCCATCTACTTCTTCTAAGATATATTTATTCTTTCCATCTGTACCATCTGTATTGTGAAGGATTCCTAAAATAGGACCATTGTTTGGGTTTGTTACAAAATCAACTTTTGTAGTTCCTTCAGCACTTTCGTTAATGGTATGGATGTCCTTTGTTTCTACTGTATATTTTATTTCACCAGCTGCTGAAACAGCAGAAGGGACAGTAGCAAATACACCTATTGCAGCACTCGCTGCCAATATTCCCTTAAATATTCTTGAACTATTCTTTTTCATTTTATTCCTCTACTTTCATTTTTTAACCTTATTTGTCAAATTTAAAATTCTTGTCTTAAATACCTTCCCATGTTTAATTGTTATTAAACTTTTTGCTATCCACTAATACTTAAATACAAATCTCTTTGAAAGCTGAGGTTTGGCCAACTTAATGTCACCATCCAAAAAAATTATAAATCGATACAAATCTCCTCCTTTCTTATATCAACACATCCTTTGATGTTATGACCATTTTACTATGTCAAATAAAAAACCTATTCACGATTATTATAAAAACAATCGTAAATAGGTTTAGCTTGTATTACAAATTGATTCCTTCAACAAATCTGTAGAAACAATCACTATCCACTTTACAATTCTAATGTTAGCATAGCCAAACATTGAATGCAAGCGGTTTCAGATTTTATTTTTATCACTTGAATTTGATATAAAATTCTTATATATTACAAACCAAAAAATACTAAACTTCGGTTTTTAGTTCTTTACAATTTATAACGTTCACTTAATGTATTGATCACTACATTGCTTTTATCAAATAATATTAACATGATTAAATAATTTGATATTCCGTGGATTAAATCAAATGGAATTCCTTTTAAAAAGTAAATCCATCCCATTTTAAACGAAATAACAAAATAAGGTATAGAAAATAAAAAGCCAAATATAAGCCCAAAGATTCCACTAAATATTGCACATTTCGTATAGGTTGTTAGAATGTTTTTTAAAACATATACAAGAAACACTAACAATATCCACACAATAAAATACATCGGTGTCCAAATACTAATTCCATATAATAGCATTTGAACAAAATTAAATACTACAACAATAAAAATACTTCCTTTTAGTTCAAAATTTAATGTATATAGAATTAGTAAAAAACTAACCAATTCAATATTTGGTAGAAATACTAGTAATTCTTTTGAAACAACTACAATTGCTGCACACATTGTATAAATAACAATATTCTTTAATGAATTCATATTAATATGTTATTTCACTTAATTCAAAAACAAAGTAATCTTGATCTGTTATCTTCAAAGCGTTGGCTGCATCACAATAACCAGCTTCAATACAAGATTTATTATTTTCTGATGAATAAACCCAATATTTATTTGCTTTTGGATTTTCTTTATATAGCTTGTTTTTTCCCATCCCTTTGATATACATACCATAAGATTGATCTTCATAATCAAGCTTTATTTCCCCTTCTTGTTCCAACTCCTTTAACAAGTCTGCTAATGTTCCTGCATCCGTATCAACACTTTCTTTATACAAGGTTTTACCATCTGCTTTAATCATAATATGGATTTCTTTATCTCCTTTATCTTGACCCAATTGTTGATACAAAAAAATCCCTGCAACCACAACGATCAAAGCTATCGCTGCAACTACAATTTGTTTTGTTTTCTTCTTCACTTTTCCTCTCTCTTTCTTCATTCTTCTCCTAGAGAATGATCAATGTAATCATCGATGGCAGGTCTTCTGACTCGTGTTCATCCGCAACATTCCTTCCCATATTTTCATACAGTGGTCACTATGTCTTGTCACACTCACAGCTGCTAGGACAGTTAAGGCTTTCCTTATTCCCTATTCTCACGTAGTAAAACGTGCACCATCTATTTTACAGTGTTTGCTTATACTCTCTCACTGTAATAGAGTAAGCAATTCTTATTGCTTAGAAATATTATAGCATTATTTCATGCTTATGATTTACTTGAAATTAAGATTATTTCATCATTATCAAATAATCTTGTAAGTATAACATTTGGTTATCACAAGACGATTGATTATACTAAAATAGAAATATATGGAGGTAATCACATGAAAGCAATTGTTGTAAATGAGTTTGGGGATGAACATGTTCTTCAGTATACGGATATACCTATTCCCACTCCAAACGAAGGACAAGTACGAATAAAAGTAGCTGCCATCGGTGTGAATCCTGTAGAAACCTATATTCGCAGTGGACACTATACACGCCTTCCTAAGCTACCTTATACCCCTGGAAATGATGCTGCAGGAATCGTAGATGAAATCGGTTCTAATGTATTCCATTTAAAAAAAGGACAACGTGTATATGTTGCTGCAATCTTAGCGATAGTAAATAGTGGAACCTATGCTGAATATGTAGTTTGTGATGCAGATGCTGTTCACCCATTATCTGATACACTATCTTTTTCACAAGGTGCAGCAATTGGCACCCCTGGATTAGCAGCTGCTTACGCACTGTATGAGCGAGCACAGATCAAAGCAAAAGAAAAAGTCCTTATTCATGGAGCAAGTGGTGGAGTTGGTTCCTTTGCTGTACAGTTAGCAAAACAAGAAAATGCTATTGTCTATGGTAGTGCAGGAAATGAAGAAGGATTAAACTACATTCAATCCTTAGGTGCTGATTATACATTTAATCATCATGATAAAGACTATATAGATAAAATTAAAGAACTTACAGATACTGGACTAAATACGATTATTGAAATGGCTGCAGATAAAAACCTTATGAAAGATACAACCATACTAGATACATTTGGGAAAATTGTTGTAGTTGGTAGTCGTGGTCCTTTAGAATTTAATCCTCGAAGTTTAATGAGTAAAAATCTTCAAGTACTTGGAATGAATCTGATTAACACAGATAAGCAAACATATCTTTCATTGCTTAAAAAAATAAATCATGCAATTACTCTAGGAATGAATATTCTGGTAGAAGAAACACTACCTTTATCACAAGCATCACAAGCACATAAAGAAATTATTGATGGGGTAAAAAAAGGTAAAATCATATTAAAAACTATTTAAAGAATAAAATTTTACGTAGTGATATCTTTTGAAAAATGGTAAAATATTACATTATAAGGAGTAATATCATGAAAATAAAAGTTGGAATCGTAGGATATGGAAATTTGGGTAAAGGTGTAGAAAGTGCACTTACTCATAGCAATGATATGGAATTGGTTGGTGTGTTTACACGCAGAGAACCAAATACATTAAAAACAATTACAGATGTTCCTGTATACAAATTAGATGATGCATATACAATGAAAGATAACATTGATGTTATGATTTTATGTGGTGGAAGTGCAAATGATTTACCTACCCAAACAGTAGCTTTCGCAGAACATTTTAATGTAATTGATAGTTTTGATACACATGCGAAAATCCCCGAACATTTTGAAAAAGTAAATAATGCAAGTAATAAAAACCAAATGATAAGCATTATCTCTGTAGGATGGGATCCAGGACTATTCTCTTTGAATCGTCTTTATGGACAAGCTGTCTTACCGCAAGGAGAAGATTATACTTTCTGGGGAAAAGGTGTCAGTCAAGGACATTCAGATGCAATTCGTAGAATTGATGGCGTATTGGATGCTAGACAATATACTATACCTATAGAAGATGCACTAACAAAGATTCGTAATGGAGAAACACCTACTCTAACAACACGTCAAAAGCATTTACGAGAATGCTTTGTTGTTGCGAAAGAAGATGCTGATTTAAACAGTATTGAAGAAACTATTAAAACCATGCCAAATTATTTCGCTGACTATGATACAACAGTAAATTTTATCAGCAAAGAAGAGTTAGAAAAAAATCATCGTGGTATCCCTCATGGTGGTGTTGTATTCAGAAGTGGAAAAACTGGTTTTGATTTAGAAAACAAAAATATTATTGAATACCACTTAAATTTAGATTCAAACCCTGAATTCACTTCTAGTGTTTTGGTTGCCTATGCAAGAGCAGCCTATCGTTTACACCAAGAAGGACAATTTGGATGTAAAACCGTATTTGATATAGCTCCTGCTTATCTACATGAAAAAGATGGAGCGACACTAAGAAAAGAATTACTATAACACAATAACAAAAAAAGGATGCGATTTCTGATGAATCACATCCTTTTTATAGGCCAAATATCTAATACCCCTTAAAACCTCAATGTTAAATCGTTACAAATAAATGAACAATGGTTCTCATAGTTTCCATTAAAGCAACAATCTTCTGATACCAACGTCTCCTTACCAGATATGTACTCTAATCGATAATACCAATTTTCATTTGTTAATGGAATAACAACGTCAAAGTTTACTTTATAAGGTCTTTCGCTTCGCTCAAAATCATGAGAACATTTTTTTCTAAAAAGTTCCTTACCAGTACTTTGACAGTAAACTATTAAAGTACCCATATGACCTCCTATCTCCTCCACTTAAATTATAGCAAAAAAAAAGAAGAGAAAAAAGTAGTTTAATATTATTTATAAAAAATAACCAATTGAAACTACTTGTTCGATATAGGTTGCTCTTTTTCTAACATTCTTTCTTCATATCCATCAATTTTTCCATCTAATCGTTGCAATACTTCTTTCATTTCATTAATTCTTTGTACTAATTTCTCTCTCTCATCAATCAACAATTGTTTTCTATTCATAATGGTACTTGGACCTTTTTGAAACATATTCACATATTCGATTAAACTTTCAATAGAGAGTCCTGCATTACGCATACACTTGATAAATTCAACCCAATCACAATCTTCCTCTGTATATCTACGGACTCCTCCTTCATTACGACTTACAGGCGGAATCAAGCCAATACGTTCATAGTAACGTAATGTATCTTGTGATAATTGATATTTTTTACTTACCTCACCAATACTAAACATCTTTTTTCCTCCTTTATAAAATTCTCAAGTTATAATTCATACTATAACACTTAGAGTGCACTCTAAGTCAATATTATTTCTATTTTATTCCTCAATCGCTTTAGTTGATGTTTCTTTAACAATTCCATATACTTGAGATATTGGAGGTGTTTTTATGAATAAAATGCCAGTTGTATTTGTTGGTCATGGTTCACCAATGAATGTTATTGAGCACAATCAATTTACGAAAGGATGGCAAAAAATGGCAGAAGCTATTCCAAAACCAAAAGCAATTCTTTGTATATCTGCACATTGGTTTTTAGAAGAGAATGCTATTTCAACCACAAAATCGCCAGAAACAATTCACGATTTCTATGGTTTTCCTGAAGAACTCTATACCTTGCAATATCCTGCAAAAGGGTCTACTGATGTAGTGAATATAACACAGACATCATTATCTAATCAACTTTTGGAAGATTCAAAACGTGGATTAGATCATGGCGCATGGAGTGTGTTACGTTCCATGTATCCAAATGCTGACATCCCTGTAAATCAATTCAGTGTAAATGCTTCTTTATCACCAAAGGAATGTTATGATATTGGCACACAATTAAAAAAGCTCAGAGAGAAAGGCATTCTTATTTTGGCTAGTGGCAACATTGTTCATAATCTTGGCTTGATAAATTGGGATATGAAGGGTGGCTATTCATGGGCTGATGATTTTGATCTATATATTAAAAATGCTATTGTAAATGGTATTCATGAAGATGTCATCAACTATACAGAGCACGAAGCTGCAACAAAGGCTTGTTATTACTATGATCATTTCTACCCTTTACTATACGCATTAGGCGCTTGTGATGCAGATGAATCAGTTAAAATTTATAATGAAGAAAGACTCATGGGTTCTATGTCCATGACATCATATATCATTGGATAAGAAAAGGAGAAAACAATTGTTCTCTCCTTTTTTGTTTTAAAAATAAATAAATCCTATTGGTGTTCCACGTTGACTCACTAAGCTTGAATATGACAACGTAGCTGTTTGTGTGTATTGAATAGCAGTTGCCAAACTTGTTCCATACCCTAATCCACCATTTGGTGCATTTACATTACCTTCCGAAATGGTAATCATACCATTGCCATAAGACTCTACAAATGCTACATGTCCATACTGACCATTCCCCCATACAATAATTGCATTCGTTCGTGGTGATTGGCCAACACTTAAACCTCTTCCTGCTGCTTGCGAATACCAATCAGCAGCATTCCCTGTTGGCAATAAATTATATAAATGATCTCCATTTACTTCACTCGCTCTACCAAAACAATACCATGTACATTGTCCAGTTAAATTAACAACACTTATTTTATTATATGGTGAACTATAATATTTACTATAGAAATTACGTCCCCAGTTTAAACTGCCACCATTATTTCCGCCAGTATTACCTCCTGTATTACCGCCTGTATTGCCACCAGTATTTCCTCCAGTGTTACCACCAGTATTTCCACCATCATCTGTAACTAATGGCTTTACACTTGGCATTAAGCTTGCCACTTGATTTGCAGCACTATCAGATCCACCTTTTTGGGCAATCAATTCATTTTGTCTAGTTTCTAAAGCTGCCAATACTTTTTGGCTCTCTTCCTTCATTACAACTAAATCCTCACGTTTTTGATCCAATACCGCTTTTTGAGCTTTAATTGTTTCCTTTACTCTTTCAAGATCTTTTTTATCAGTAGCTAAATTTTCTATTTCTTTATTTAATAAATCAATTTGTTTATTATCATATTCTGTAATTGTTTCAATACTTTCTGAACGTTGGATAAATTCAACCAATGAATCAGCACCCATAATAAAATCAATATATTCATTTGTATTAATTGTTACTTGAAGTTCTCTCATTCGTTCTTTGATTTTTTCTTTACGTGTATCAACTTTACCATCTTGTTCAATAATCTTTTCTTCAATAATCTTAATATTTGCTTCACTTTCTGTTAGTGTCGCAGACAATGATGAAATTTCATTATCGATATCTACCACTTGTTGTTCATAATTATATGCTAAATCGCCAAGCTTTGATAAATCTCCTTGCATTGCATCAATTTCTTTTTGCGTATTTGCTGATTCACTCAACTTCTCGTTTTTCTTGTCTTTTAAATAATCTTGATAGCGATAACAAGTTTCTCTTGTATTTGCATCAATACCATATTGTGAGCATAAATCAGTCCAATATGCTTCTTTTCCCTCAAACTCTGATGCATTTACATCTGTTGGTAGCAATATATTAATCATTATTAATATTGCTACACTAAGTAATACAAAGCTTAATTTTTTTATCTTCTTCATCCTGAACACCTCGCAAACTAATATATGTTTACCTTTTAAATTTTAAATTCTTATTAATTGCTAATAAGCTTCCTAATAATCCAACTACAACACCAGCTACCAGTAAAAGAATACTTATTTCAATTACAAATGGCATTGGTGCATTCATTTTCAACATTGGAGTAAAGAAATTCCCATTCATTACATCATATAAAAAGCCATAACCAAAGATAGTTACAATAATTGGCAGTATAGCCCCAAAGAATCCAATTATCATTCCTTCTAATAGGAAAGGTACTTTAATATATCCATTGCTAGCTCCTACATTTCTCATAATCGCAATTTCTTCTCTACGATTATATATATTAAGCCTAATTGTGTTAGAAATTAAAAATATCGCTAAAACACAAAGAATCCCTGCTAAAATTCCTCCATATAACCTTACTGCTTCAAAAGCACCTATCATTGTTGAAATACTATCTCCACCAAAATTCACATCTAAAATGCCATCAATCTTCTCAATAGATTTAGATACGGATTCTACATATTTCCCTTCTGTTGCATCAATATAATATGCAGCTGGCAAAGGATTTCCACTCTTAAGATGATCCTTATCTTCACTACCATTACCACTTGTCATCATTTTATCAAGTTCTTCTTTTGAATCAGAAAACTCAACTTTATCAACATGTTTAATCGCTTCGATTTCCTCTTGTATTCTGGCATATTCACCTTCATCTACAACAGTATCAATTCGCGCCCAAATTTGTACATTTTTTTCTATGTTTGTTGTAAAATTTCCAATATTAACCGCTACAACTGTAAATAACATCACCAGTATCAAAGTTACTGTTACTGCAAAAATACTGGATGCAGCATTTCCAAAAGATCTAGTAATATTAATAACTGCTTTTTTTCCATGTGATGGCAAAGATTTTAAAAAGTTTATCATTTCCAACATCTCCCACCTTTCATCAAATCAGAAAATAAATATTGAAAACCTCTAATCATTTATAACCTCCATATATTATAGCAAAATTAAATATGCACCTCAACTTATAAAATTGTAAAGAATAAAATAATCTATTTGACTATATTAATAAAAGCCTGAGATAGTCTCAGACTTTACTTTGGCGTTGTTTTACTCAAATATTTATTAACCCCTATACTAATAAAAGAAATCAATGGTAGTGAAACCAACATTGTCACTAAAATAATGATGATAATTTTTTCATTGACGGGGCTAATCTCTAACCAATTCCAAAAGATAGGAACAGAGATCAAAAACCCTATAATATCCAAAATCAAAACACCACCACGATACCAATTTATTGGTTTATATATTCGATAAATCATCTGTATTGAAATAAACGATGTTGTGAAATAAAGAACCGTAAATACTTGATTTAAGTTGAGATCCCACTGTGGAGCTAACAATTTAATTGCTGCTACACTTATCACAATCATAATTGCATTTGGTAAAGAATAACGTAATGCATGATTTCGAATAGATTCCTTTGGCTTATCTATATTCTTTTCAAACATAATCATAAACGAAGGGAAACCTTCAATAAACATATCCATAAGCGTCATTTGGAAAGGAATAAACGGATATGGAATATTCAAAAGAACAGATAAAATTGCTAAACAGATTGTATAAATCGTTTTCAAATAATACATGGATGCACTACGCGTAATATTATTGATAACTAGTCTTCCTTCACGAACAATATCAACCAATGTGCCAAGACGTCCATCAATGATTACCACTTGTGCTACTTGTCGAGCAGCATCAGACCCAGAGCCCATTGCAATACTTACATCTGCATCTTTTAATGCTAATACATCATTTACACCATCACCAGTCATAGCGATTTTTTGACCATGTTCTTGTAAACACAATATCATTTGGTGCTTTTGATATGGTGTTGCTCGCCCAATAACATCATAATTCATAATTGCATTCTCAATATCTTTTTCATCTTTTATCGTTGTTGCATCAAGATAATGATCATATGTTTTAACACCTGCTTTTTTAGCAATCGCACTCACGGTTTCAGGATTATCACCAGAGATGATTTTCACTTGTACTTCATTGTCTTCGAAAAACTTCAATGTCTCTACTGCATCGTCCCGTAAAGAGTCACTGATGACAATAACACCAATGGCAGTAGAACTATGAATATCATCATTTAATGATGATAAGGATTGATTTTTTGCAACCAATAAAACTCTTGCACCTTGCTTTCGTTGTTCAATAATATCATCACTGAATTGATAATCTGGAAGAATAAATTCAGGTGCTCCAACAACAACTGCACCAACACCTTCCAATTGAACAGCACTCCATTTTCGGGCAGAAGAAAATGAAATTCGATCCTTTGTTGCATATTTATTTTCTTTTGTGAAATGTGCATGTAACGTTTGATATGTTGTATTGTTATCCCGTGCTCCTTGAACAAATGAGGACATAATATCATTAAGTTCATCAATCGATGTATTTCCAAGTGCTACAACATCCTGTACTTTCATAACTCCTTGAGTTAAAGTCCCTGTTTTATCCAAACATAAAACGTCAATTCTTGACAATGTTTCAATACTAAATAACTCTTGTACCAACGTCTTTTCTGAACCAAGTTTTACCACACTCGCTGCCAAAGAAACACTTGTCAATAAAACAAGTCCTTTTGGTAACATTCCCAAAAGAGCAGTCGCTGTGTTAATAACGGTTTCATCAATGCTTTGATGACGAATCACATACGATTGAAATACCATTAAAAAACATAATGGTATGATAAAGAAACTTGTAAATCTTGTTACTTTATTAAATGTCGTCATCAACTCTGAAGACACTGGCTTACGCTTACGTGCCTCTTCGGTTATCTTCATTGCATAATTATCAATACCTACATGAATCACTTCAGCATAACATGCACCACTTACAATAAAGCTACCGGATAATAACGTATCTCCAACCTTCTTCAATACAGGTTCTACTTCGCCTGAAATTAAAGATTCATCCACTTCTACATTATCACTTAAAATAATCGAATCTGCGCTGATTTGGTTTCCTGTTTCAAAATAAACAGTATCATGTAATACAATATCATCATTACTTAAAAGCTGTTCTTTACCATTACGGATAACTTTCGTCTTTGGTGATACAATAAGATTTAACTTTGCAATTGTATTTTTTGATCGAATTTCCTGATATGCACGAATTATTGTATTACTTAAAACAATAATCACAAAAAAAAGACTTGAGTAAGCTTTTACCATAATAAGTGCAAACGCAATTGCAAAATTATATGCATTAAATAAATTAAAAACATGTCCAAGAATAATTCTAAGATTACTTTTCACAATTGGCTTTGGTGGTATATTCACATTACCTAGTCTGGTTTCTTTGTTGACCTCTTCCTGTGTTAGTCCATTAAACTTTTTCATTCGCCTCTATTGCTTCTCCCATCCAAATACTGACTCCAAACAATTCACTCTCCATAGAATTATATATGTTATTTACAAGGGTTGCAACAAATTAACCAATTTATAACAATTCAAACATTAGTGTCCTCCTTGCACTTATTTAATACTAAAAAACATTAATACAATAAAAAAAGAAAAGATCAATAACTAGATATGGGTATCGATCTTTTATCAATTCATATATGTTCTTTTATTCAACACTCTTTAAAGATTCAATCATATTGATTTTTTTCAATGAATAATGGGAAAATATACAAACAATAATCGTAAATCCAAATACAATTAATGCTGCATATACATAACTAATCGGTTCTATTATTTTAGGAAAAATTGTATAATCGGTTTCAGCAGCACTAAATACTAAGTTTACTAACAATGTACCACCAAACATACCAAAGAAGATTCCAATCAAACTTAAAATAATCATTTCTCTATTTACATATTGATCCACTTCATTATTATAAAAGCCTAATACTTTTAATGTAGCTAATTCACGAATTCGCTCATTGATATTCACATTAGATAAATTATACAATACTAAGAAAGTTAGTAAACCAGAAGCAATAATAATGATGATAATTACATAATCAAAACTCATGATAGAACCTTGCATATCAGAAAGTAAATGAACTGATGTTACATGATCTGTTTCTAATAGACTTTCCACAAAATTATTTTCCGCTTTTTCATTCAACATATCTGTTTTTAATAACAGCATATTGGATGTTGGTGATTCATTAAAAATATGTTCATACAAAGCTTTACTCATATAAATGTTATTAGACATATATTGTTCGCAAATTGCTCCAACAGTTACTTCTTTTTCACCTTTGTCTTCATCTTTAATCGTGATTGTATCACCAGTTTTTATAGATAATGCATTGGCAATTGGCTGGGTTAGAATTACTTCATTATCCTTTAATGTATATCCTTTTGAATTCTTTGGATCTCGTAATTTAATAAAAGAATTAAAAGCTTTTGTATCTTCTATAACCATCATTGAAATACTCTTGTTATCTTTACCATATTCAATATCAACACTCTGCATATAAATTGGTAATAGCTCTTTTACTTCTTGATTATCTTTTATCTCATTATAGAAACTAGACTCATCGCTGTTTGTACCTACCATTACTTGATATTGATATATTTCTTCATATTGAAGTGGTGTCATTTGCGAAATACTATTATCTACACCAAACCCTATAAGGACTAAACTAGTTGCCCCACAAATCCCAAAAATTGTCATTAAAAACCTTTTTTTATAACGGAAAATATTCCTCAAAGTTACTTTTTGTGTGAAACTCAATCTTTTCCATAAAAATGTAACACGTTCCAATAAAACTCGCTTCCCCTGCTTTGGTGCTTCAGGTCGCATCAATGTAGCAGGCACAAGTCGAAGTTTTTCATAACTTGCATAAACCGCACCACCTACAATACAGATGATTGCAATAGCAATTCCAATAAAGGCAATTTTGTAATCAAATAAAATTGCATGTTTTGGTAATGAATACCCTGTAGAACATAGCGATACAACTATATTGGTTAGAAAATAAAAACCAATAATCACACCAAGAATTGTCCCTATTAGTGTTGCTAGCATTGCATACGATATGTATTTGCTAGCTATCTTAGATTTGCTATAACCTAATCCCTTGAGTGTTCCAATCTGCGTTCGCTCTTCATCCACCATCCGTGTCATTGCCGTTAAACTCATCAGGGTTGCTACCGCATAAAAAATAATTGGAAAGATTCGACTAATATTATCAATATTATTGGATTCTTGAATCCATGCACTATACCCTATATTGGCTGTTTCTCGATCTTGAATGTACCAAGTAGGATAAGGAACAGCATCACGTATTTCTTGCTGCTGTTCATCACTCAACATCAAAACTCCATTTACTTCGTAAGGTTTTAATTCATCTTCAACAATCTGCTCATAGCGTAATTCTTTTTGCTTATCACTAATATCTTTTATATTATCTTCAATATTTTGTATTAAACGCTCATACTCATCGCTCTCACTATTCATCCTTTTTGCATTTTCTGCTAATACATAAATCGTACGAATACCAGATGCTTTTAAATTGTTTTGATTTATATACATATAAGATTCCACTTTTCCAGAACCTAGATTAGAAGCATCTTTTTCATCTGATATATATAAAGGAGACTTTACAAAGCCTACAACTTTTACATTATTCTTTTGAAAAATATCATCACTATCTTGAATATCTAAAAAATCACCAATTTGAATCCCTTGTGCTTTAGCAAATTGCTCATCAATACTACATTCCGTTTTTGTAGAAGGTTGTTTACCTTTTACAATACTTGGACGATTGATGTTTGTTTCATACTCCATAATATGAAACACATATTGTGTCTTTTCATATTCGACAATATGGTCTTGTTCGTAAATACCATATGCATTTTCTACATCATCCAAATCACGAATAGCTTTAACATCATCCTTTTGAAAACCTAAGGTTGAACTTATTTTAATATCATACACATTATGATCATTTTGGTAATCCTTTAAAGAACTGCGCATATTTACACCACTAGCACTAATTCCCACAAACACAGCAACGCCTAACATTGCCATTAACAAGATGGAAACAAAGCGCTTATAAGAATGCTTTATTTCTCGTAGTGTATCTTTTCTTAAAGCATTTTTCATGGTTACCACTCTATTTCATCAATTGATATCGGATGCTCATTTATTTCAATCTTTGATGCACTTCCATTACGAAACGATATAACCTTGTCTGCCATTGGGGCTAACGCTGTATTATGAGTAATAATCACCACTGTAATATGCTCCTTACGACATGTATCTTGCAAAAGATGCAAAATCTGTTTTCCGGTTGTATAATCCAAAGCTCCCGTTGGTTCATCACATAGAAGTAACTTAGGATTTTTTGCTAATGCTCTAGCAATTGCCACTCGTTGTTGTTCACCACCAGATAATTGAGAAGGAAAATTATCCATTCGCTTTGCTAATCCAACCTTATCTAGCACCTCTACAGGATCTAGTGGATCCTTACAAATTTGAATAGCAAGTTCTACATTTTCCTTTGCAGTCAAATTTTGTACTAAATTATAAAACTGAAAAATAAAGCCTATGTCTTCTCTACGATACGTTATCAGTTCACGATCATTAAGCTTTGTGATATCCTTATCATCAACAAAAACTGAGCCTGCACTCACACGATCCATTCCACCCAGTATATTTAATGTCGTTGTTTTCCCAGCTCCACTTGGTCCAACAATAACAACTAATTCACCTTTATCAATTGAAAAAGATGTTTCATTCAAAGCATTGATAACTACCTCACCCATTTGATAAGTTTTCTTTACGTCCTTAAATTCAATATAATTCATAAAGTCTCCTTTTTATACACTGTGTTGAATATCTAACACTTCTTATATTATAATGTGATTATGATAATCCGACAACCATCAAAAATGATGGAAATGCTAGTAAATAAACAAATCGTATAAAACTGTTCAAAAAGTGAGGATCTTATGAAAAAAGAAAAAGTTGACCGTCGTATAAAATATACAAAAATGGTTATTCAAGAAAGCTTATTGCAACTTATTAAAGAAAAGCCTATCGCCAAAATATCAATCAAGGAACTATGCGAAAAAGCAGATGTTAACCGTGGCACCTTTTATAATCACTATCAAGATGTATATGATGTATTAGATAATATTCAAAGCAAAGTTAGTAAAGAGATTATCGAATCTGTAACAGTCTATTTACAATCAACCAAAAAGCAAATTACTGATTTCTCATTATATCTATTTGAATATTTAGATAAGAATCGTGAAATATTCAAAATACTATTGAGCAAAAATGCTAATGGTGACTTTATTGATAATATATATTTTTTAGTACAAGATACAGTCATGAAAGATTGGAAACAAAAAAATCCTAAGATTGATGATAAAACATTAAAGATGATGTTTCATTACATCGCCTATGGATCTATTAGTATTCTTCAATTATGGATTGAAAATGATCTTCAAACAACACCTGAAGAGATGTCTATCTTTATGAATCAAATATCGGAATTTGGATATTCCAAATATCTTATTGTAAATTAAAAAAGTCCAAGCGACTTTTTTTAATTATAATTCTTCACTTTCCTCTTCCAATAATATTTTTGGCTTTTGTCCTTCAATCGTCACTTCAAAAGCTCTATCAATCTTTAAAACTAATTTTTGAAGATTTTGAAGCAATAGTAATATCCAACTAAAGGCCAATACAAATGCAATCAATTCAAATGCTGTTAAAGATAGATAGCCTAAGCCTAAAAACAAAACTACTGTAATTGCTAAACCAACACCAATCAAATATGATAAACGTAAAAACCGTTTACTGATATTTGGCAGTAGCCAACGTAAGAAAACAATAAGAATCAAAATTAAAACTACAAGCGCTCTTGCAACATAGTCATGAATTCTTTGAAAATACCATAATTCATTATAAGGAAAGAGTCCTACACCTCCTAAATTAATTGCTGTTAGAGTTAACAATACTCTTAATATTGCCAATCTTTTACTTTTAGGAATTGCTTTTTGTAATGTTACAAATAAATAATCAATCAAAGCAATCATCAATAGTGCAGAAAAAATCAATGTTACATTAAATTGCCAACTATTATTCGCATCTGGAGTTCCCAAAAAACTAAAATTATATTGCCACCATTCTTGGTCTGTATTTGTCATCATCGCTGTAAAAACCCCACCGATAATAACCACTGTAAGAATATTAGTTAACATTGACGGTGTTATGAAAATCGATATATAAATCATAGCGTAGTTAACAAAGCACATAATCAAAAAGAAGATTACAGTTGCTGTGATAATATCAAAGCTCGCTCCAATAAATACAAGTTCTAAAACCTTAAAGAATAAAATAAGAAAAAACGCTAAGATAATTCCAAAAGATATCAACACCGTTGGTAAATTACGCCAGTAAATATTTTTTGATGCTGCCTTAATCTTATCTTTTTTACCTTGGATAAAAAAGAATAAAAAACTAGCAATACCACTTACAAGCCCACCAAAAAAAGATATTGTGGAAATGGAATTTTCTCCTACAAGTGATATCTGCTGTGTATCTTTAAAAAAGAAAAAGAAACCAACACTTACTAGCATTGCTGGTATCAAAAACCAGTGTAGAGAAATAGACTGTTTTTCTTCTTCACTATCCAAAAATTCAATAAATATTTTTTTGCCTTCTACACGAATCATTGCTTGTTGTGAATCCATAACCTTCACTTCTTCTAATACCTTATTTGGTAATATCACTTTATTATCTAGTTCTTCAACATCCGCTTGAACATTTTCTTTATTCTTCTTTGATTTTCTAAATCTTACCATAATTACTATCCTCTCGTTCAAATCTAGCACACTCATAATTAGAAGTCAATAAACTAGAGAAAGGGAAAAGTGAATGAATGTTAGTTCCTTTTGATTAAATATTCAATTTTATTATCTTTACTATTCTACATGGCACTACTATTAATAAATTCTATTATATACATGTATCATAACCACTGATATAATCAGTGGTTTGTTGCCATTCCATATTTTTCTTATAAAGGAACAATAGGAAAAATAGCAGATAATTTAATTGAAAGAAACTTCGAAGCAGAGAAACCAAATCAAAAATGGTATACAATGTCATAGAGTTTAACTTGCGAGGAGAAAAACTATACCCATCACTTATTTTGGGTGGATTCAATGGCGAAGTAGTTCATTTAATCTATCCATATCGAAGCTTAAAACAAATCAAAGATATGCTTAAAGATGTCTTTGAAAGGAATCCAGTAGTAACTGTGTTAATCTTTCATCGTAACCAGGGATGGTAATCGCAATATTTCAGTTATATCCAGGAGTTGAAAGAAAAAGGAATCAAACAAAGTATGTCATGAAAAGGAAACAGTAAGGATAATGGAATGATGGAAAGTTTCTTTAGTATATTGAAATCAGAAATGTTTTATGGAGAAGAGCATACCTTTAAGATTCTACAAGAGCTAAAGATAGCTATAACAGAATACATAGAGTAATAACGCATTAGGGAAAAATTAAAAGGACTGAGTCCTGCATCTTAGAACTCAAGTCCTTCAATCATACTAATAACATTATTTCCAACTTATTGGGTCACTTCAATTTTTAATCTCTTTTTCTATATGCTTGTTATCTACTAAATATCATGGTAAGCGTAGATATAAGATAATATTTATGAATGACTAGTATTCTTTTTTTATGTTTTTACTAATAACTACAAAACTTATTCCAAGTAATAAAACCCACAAGATCATATTGGTATTATCCCCTGTAGAAATTGCTGCTTTTCTCACAGTACTATTTTGTGGTCCTGTAGCTGGTTTTGAGATTGGAGCATCTTTTTTCCATACAGCATAAAGCACTAAATTTTTATCAATATTCCAATTGTTAAATGGTTGTGCATTTGTATATTCTGGAGTACCGTCTTTTTTTGTTGACCATCCTGCAAACGAATATCCTTTTTTTGTATATCCAATAGAGTCTAAAGTGAAAGAATCATCATATACAGCATATCCATCACTCATTTGTCCATTTGTGGCACCATTACCATCATAAGTAACAGTATAATGATTTT
>NZ_JAQFIQ010000006.1 GCF_029504745.1 Breznakia sp. PF5-3
GTCAATATAGGAATATAGTTTATTATTTTTCTTGTTTATCCATCACCTTTTGCTTCTTTTTCCTTCATTGTTGCATTTCTTCTGACATTCAAGCCAAATACAAAAGTTCCTATATTCACTTATAAGCTTTTTATTTTTTATCATTAACATACATAAAAAAATCCCTCCTTATAGTCACAATCTATAATAGAGGGATTATATGAATTTCTATTTATTCTTCAATGCCGCTTGTGCTGCTGCTAAACGAGCAATAGGAACTCTAAATGGTGAACACGATACATATTGAAGTCCAATTCGATGACAGAACTCTATCGAAGATGAATCTCCACCATGTTCTCCACAAATACCTAATTTAATATCTGGTCTTGTTTGTTTTCCTAATTTTACAGCCATTTCTACTAGTTTACCAACACCCTTTTGATCAAGTCTAGCAAATGGATCTTGTTCATAGATTTTTTTATCATAATAATCATTCAAGAATGAACCTGCATCATCGCGTGAGAATCCAAATGTCATTTGGGTTAAATCATTTGTTCCAAACGAAAAGAATTCTGCTTCTTTGGCAATCTCATCAGCCGTTAGTGCAGCTCTAGGTATTTCAATCATTGTTCCTACCAAATAGTTTAACTCTACCTTGTTATCTGCAATGATTTTATCAGCAATATTAGTTACTACACCTTTAACATACTTCAATTCTTCCACATCTCCAACAAGTGGAATCATGATTTCAGGCACTACATTGTATTCAGGATACTTTCTGTTAACGTTAATAGCAGCCTCTATTACAGCTCTTGTTTGCATTTCGGCTATTTCTGGATATGATACAGCCAATCGCACTCCTCTATGTCCCATCATTGGATTAAATTCATGTAACCCGTTAATAATACCTTTTAATTCATCTACTTCCATTCCCATATCATCTGCTAATGTTGTAATATCGTAAGAAGAAGTAGGTAAAAACTCATGTAAAGGTGGGTCTAAGTAACGAATCGTTACTGGTCTTCCTTCCATTGCCTCATAAATTCCTTCAAAGTCACCACGTTGCATAGGCAATAATTTTGCCAGTGCTCGTTCTCGTTGTTCTTTTGTTTTCGCAACAATCATTTCACGAATTGCTTTGATTCTTTCACCTTCAAAGAACATATGTTCAGTACGAACCAATCCAATTCCTTCTGCACCAAAGGTAACAGCTTGTTTTGCATCTCTAGGTGTATCTGCATTCGTTCTAACCTTCAATGTTCTAAATTCATCTGCCCATTGCATAAAGACTTCAAAGTCACCAACAATCTGTGCAGGAACTGTCTTTAACTCTTCTCCATATACATTTCCTGTTGTACCATCAAGAGAAATATAATCATATTCTTTAAAAACACGTCCATTTACTCTGAAAGTTTTAGTTTCTTCATTGATTTTAATATCTCCACAACCAGATACACAACAAATTCCCATACCACGTGCAACTACAGCTGCATGGCTTGTCATTCCACCACGGACAGTTAAAATACCACGTGCTGAATTCATTCCTTCAATATCCTCAGGTGATGTCTCTAAACGCACCAGAATTACTCTGTGCCCTTTCGCAGCATAAGAAGTAGCATCTTCTGCATTGAACACCACTTGACCTGTAGCAGCTCCAGGAGACGCTGGTAGTCCTTGTGTGATTGGTACCGCATGTTTTATCGAAGATTGATCAAACGTAGGATGCAATAACGCATCTAATTGCTTTGGATCTACCATCAATACCGCTTCTTCTTTAGTTAACAAACCTTCATCTACTAAATCACATGCAATTTTCAAAGCTGCTTTAGCAGTACGTTTTCCATTACGTGTTTGCAACATAAATAATTTTTTATTTTCAATTGTAAACTCCATATCTTGCATATCACGATAGTGAGCTTCTAATTTTTTCGTAATACCCACAAATTCATCATATACTTCAGGCATCACATTCTTAAGTTCTTCAATATGATTTGGTGTACGAATTCCTGCAACTACATCCTCTCCTTGTGCATTCATTAAAAATTCACCATATAGTTTATTCTCTCCAGTACTTGGATTACGTGTGAAGGCAACACCAGTACCACTTGTATCACCCATATTTCCAAATACCATCATTTGAACATTTACTGCTGTTCCCCAGCTAGAAGGAATATCATTCATTTTACGATAATAGATTGCACGTGGATTATTCCATGATTCAAATACCGCTTCTACTGCTTTTGCCAATTGTTCTTTTGGCTCTGTTGGAAAATCTTCATGCAATTCCGAATGATAAAACGCTTTAAACCTTTTTACCATTTCTTTTAAATCATCTGCCGTAAGTTCTGTATCAAGTTTCACTTTACGTTCTGCTTTAATATCATCAATTACCGTTTCAAATTTAGCTTTTGACAATCCCATAACAACATCTGCAAACATTTGAATAAAACGACGATATGAATCATATGCAAACCGTGGATTCCCTGTTAACTTCGATAACCCTTCAACTACTTCATCATTTAATCCTAAGTTTAGAATTGTATCCATCATCCCTGGCATACTAGCTCTAGACCCAGAACGTACAGATACAAGAAGTGGATTCTTTGCATCCCCAAATGTTTTTCCTGATAATTTTTCTAGTTCTTTTAAATGAGTAAAGATTTCGTCCATGATAGCATCATTGATTTCTTCCCCATCATCATAATACTTGTTACAAGCTTCTGTTGTAACCGTAAACCCATAAGGAACAGGCATACCAAGATTAATCATTTCTGCAAGGTTAGCACCTTTTCCACCTAAAAGATCACGCATTCCTCCGTTTCCTTCATGAAACGTATAAACATATTTTTTCCCCATAAAGAGACCTCCTTGTAATCGCTTTCATATCTATTATTATACCTAAGAATTCATTATAATTCTACTATTTTAGTGCAGTATAAATTAAAATTATTTCGACAATAAGAAAAATTAACTTGCATAAAGATAGTTTGATTCTTATTTTCAAACTATTTTATTGAAATTTTATTTGTATATTAAAAAAAGAGTGAGAAATTCCCACTCTTCAATGGCTCTTAAGATTCAGTTACAATATCCTATCTATTTTTTCTTGTAAATCACTTATATATTTGTTTTGTTGCTTTTTTAAATAAGACTTTATAAAGGGCTTAATGATTAATTTCTTAGCAGTCACATCTTCTGTGAAGATAATTTCTGTTTGCTCCCCTTTTTCAATAAAGCGACCAGACCAATGTCCCTTTATCATATTATTTTCCATTGTAAACGAAAAATAAGAACATGGTGTTTTTTCAATAATAGAAAATGTTGTTGCATAACCTTTTCTAGTATATTCAATGAATTGACATTCATCAACTATATCCACCTTACTTAAATCACTTCGCCATGCGTATTCTTTTATATTTGTAACAACTTTCCAAACTTTTTGAACATCGCAGTTTATATTTGTACGCATTTCACATTTTGTCATTTTATATCCCCTTTACTTTTGCAATTCTTTTAATCGGTTCTTTATAATTTCATATTGTGATTTATAGTCTTCTAATTTTTCTTTTTCTTCATTAACTTTCGCTTCAGGTGCTTTGTTTACAAAATTAGGATTTGCTAACATGCCTTCTGCTCGTTTAATTTCTTTCATTAATCGTTGTTTATCAACTTCAAGTTTTTTAATTTCTTCATCTATATTAATTAAGGAAGCTAATGGAACCGTAATAGAACCTTGATATATTGGACGTACGACTACTTCTTCATCAATATTCTTAACACTCCACTCAGCATGACACATTTGTTTCAATAATGCATTGATAAATAAATTTGTTTCCTCTAAATTTCCATCACTATCATTCACTAACAACGTAATATCTGCACTTGGTTTAAGTTTATAAGTTGCCTTAATTTCTCTTACCGCTTCTACCATTGAAATTAGTTTTTTCACTTCATCCATTTCCTCATTTTGAATATCTCTTTGAACATAATTTGGCCATATTTCTAAATTGATGCTCTCTTTTGCATGTGGAAGAGATAAGTATATTTCTTCTGACACAAATGGCATAAATGGATGAATCATTTTTAAAATTGATTGTAAAACGACTAACAAAGTAGATTTTGCTGCCAGTTTTACTGTTTCATCATTACTTTGTAATTCTGCTTTTGATAATTCTATATACCAACTACAGAAATCATCCCATATAAAACTATATAGCTCATTTCCTACCAATGCAAATTCATATTTATCCATATTTGCTGTTACATTATTTAAAGTTTCATTAAGGCGATTTAAAATCCATTTATCAATGGTACTTATTTTTGTAAGATCAATATCTTCAATATTAAATTCATCACCTAAATGCATTAGTACAAATTTTGAAGCATTATAGATTTTATTAATAAAGTTACTAGAACTTTCCACTTTTTCTTCTATATATCGCAAATCTTGTCCCGGTGTTGAATTTGTTGTAAGGAAGAAACGCATTGCATCACATCCATGTTTTTCAACAACATCCATAGGATCCACACCATTTCCTAAAGACTTTGACATCTTGCGTCCTTTATCATCTCTTACCAAACCATGAATCAAAACATCTTTAAATGGTCGTGAATTTGTACAATAACGTGCTTGAAAAGCCATTCTAGCCACCCAGAAGAAGATTATGTCATATCCTGTCACAAGTGTATCATTTGGATAATAACGCTTGTAGTCCTCTGTTTCCTGAGGCCACCCCAAGGTTGAGAAAGGCCATAAGGCACTAGAGAACCAAGTATCTAAAACATCTTCATCTTGTTCCCAGCTATCTATATCAGCTGGTTCCTCACATCCTACATAAATTTCACCGGTATCTTTGTGATACCATGCAGGAATTCGATGTCCCCACCACAATTGCCTTGAAATACACCAATCCTCAATTTTCTCTAACCATTGTTGGAAGGTGTGCTCAAAACGTTTCGGCGTGAAATGAATCTTCTCATCCTCGATTTCTTGGTTTTTCAAAACTTCATCTGCCAATGGACGCATCTTTACAAACCATTGTTTTGATAAATATGGTTCTACAACTGCATCTGTTCTTTCCGAATGTCCAACTGGATGCATATGCTTTTCAATACTTACTAAGTTTCCAGCAGCTTTAATATCTTCAACAAGTTGTTTACGGCACGCAAATCGATCCATACCTTCATATTTACCACATAAATCATTCATCGTTCCATCTGGATTCATACAAATCGGTTTTTCCAAATGATATTTTTCACCAATCAAAAAGTCATTAGGATCATGTGCTGGTGTACATTTCATAACTCCAGTACCAAACTCTATATCAATATAGTCATCGCTAATAATTGGTAGCTTCTCACCATTTGCTGGATTTATAGCATGTAATCCTACAACATCTGTATAGCGTTTATCATCAGGATGAACAACTATACAAACATCCCCAAACATCGTTTCAGGACGTGTTGTTGCAACATGAAGTTCTTGTCCTGTTTCAACAACTTTGTAAACAAACGTATACATTGCTCCTTCAATCTCTTTATGAATAACTTCAATATTTGAAAGTGCTGTTTCCGCTTCTGGATCCCAGTTAATAATCCGTTCTCCTTGATAGATTAAGCCATCATTATATAAATCTACAAACACTTTCTTTACCGCTTCACTCAATCCATCATCCAATGTAAAACGCTCTCTAGTGTAATCCAAAGATAATCCTAATGTAGCCCATTGTTCACGAATATGACTTGCATATTCATGTTTCCAATTCCATGCTTGCTCTAAAAATTTTTCTCTGCCTAAATCATAACGAGAAATTCCTTGCGCTTTTAATCTTTCATCTACTTTTGCCTGTGTTGCAATACCAGCATGATCCATACCAGAAACCCATAATACATCAAAACCTTGTAATCTTTTATAACGAGCAACAATATCTTGTAGGGTTGTATCCCACGCATGTCCCAAATGTAACTTTCCTGTTACATTTGGTGGTGGAATCACCATACTAAAAGCTGGCTTACTATTGTCCCCAGCCGTAAAGTAGCCTTGCTTTACCCAATGCTCATAATACTTTTTTTCGATTTTTAAATGATCATATTTTGCATCTAATATATTTTTCATACTATTTCCTCCGCTTTTCATTTACAAATAATTTCTCTTTACGAATAAAAAAAGCATTCACCCAAAGGACGAATGCTCGTGGTACCACCTTATTTTACACTTTACCAAGTGCCTCATACATATAACGGTGTTTACCGGATTTCCCTACTGCTTTCAAGAAACCTACTCCTAGACTACCTTCCTTATGCATCCAAGACCTCTTTTCACCAAAGCGAGGCTCTCTTTTCGTGTTTACATAAGTACTCCTTCTATTCTCTGTAGTTATCTGTAATTATAACCAATTTATTTGAAATAATCAACTATAGCTGTGCAAGAAAGTTTTTCGCATATACCCTAACTTCTTCTATCTGTGTCTCACTTGGTTTAAACAACACTCGATAGCCGTCATCTACTAATTTCATTTTTTGTTGTTTCAATCGAGACAATAAATTAGGAACTGCTTCACCACTCCAACCATAACTACCAAAAGCAGAGACTTTTTTAACTCCATGATAACCTGCAATGATACGATTCATAATATTATAAATTGGTGGAAGAGCATCCCCCAAAATCGTACATGATCCATACATGATTGCATCCGCATTTATCATCTCGTTAAACACTTCATCTTCATTTGCAATAACAAGATCGTAAATACTACAATCGATATCACATTTATCAGCTTCTTCTTTAATAATCTGTGCCAATTGTTTTGTATATCCATAGGCGCTAACATATGGAATCACTAGTTTAGGACGATCATTTTTCTTTTCAACAAGAAAAGTTTCGTACTTCTGCATCATCATAGCAATATCTGTATCAATAATTAATCCATGACCAGGAGCAATCAACTCAACTCCAACATCTTTAAGTTTATCTAATGCTTTGCGAATAAATGGTTTAAATGGTCCCATAATCATGGTTGTATAATAATCGAAAGCATCATAATAGTCATTACGATCTTGAATGTTTGACAACAGCATTTCATCACTTGCATAATGTGCACCAAAAGAATCACAAGTAATTAAAATTTTATCTTCTTCAATATATGTATAAATCGTATCCGGCCAATGTAAATTTGGAACACTTAAAAATTTTAGTGTTTTATTTCCTACTTTAATTTCTTCATTATCTTTTACAATCATTGAATTAAAATTTTCATTAATAATCTCATTTAAATTACGATTTGCTGCAAAACTAGAAATTATAGATATGTTAGGATTTAAATCTAACATTTTTTTCAATGATCCGCTATGATCAGGTTCAGTATGATTACACACTATATATTTAATTTCTTCAATCGCTGTAAGTTCCTTTATCTTTTCTAAATATTGATCAAAAAACTTCTCTTTCACGGTTTCAAAAAGAATTGTTCCATTATCCGTTTTTAATAAATAAGAATTATATGTTGTTCCATATTTTGTTTCCATGATAATATCAAAAACTCTCAGTTCCCTGTCTTGTACACCAATCCAATAAAAATCATCTTTTAATTTTAGTATGTTCATCTCTTCTTCTCCTATTTCATTCTCTATAAGTATATGAATTTTTTCAACATGTTACAATTAAAATGCACTATTTACAAGCAAAAATGATTATGCTAGATTAAGTTTAAGAGGATAAATACATGTCAAAAGCAAGTATGATAGCACAAAGGCTACAACAAGGGCAAACAATCGAAAAATATCGTGAAGCTGGTAATAGTATGTTACCAATTTTAAAGTCCAATCAACCCGTTACCTTAGAACCTATAAATACGGCAGAACTAAAAAAAGGCGATATCGTTTTTTGTAAAGTGAAAGGCAATTACTACACGCATAAAATATCAGCAATTAAAATTCAAAAAAATACCATGAAATATCAAATAATCAAGGATTTGTAAATGGCTGGATTAAACGAGAACAGATTTTTGGCATTGTAACAAAAATCTGGTAAACAAAAAAAAACTGTCAATTCAGACAGCTTTTTCTTGATACATCTCTTCAATCGCTTGCCATGCTTTGTCAACACCCATTCTTGTTTCACTTGAAAACGGAATTAGTGCTTCTTCGGGAATTTCTAACCCTTTGCAGATGCGGCGATAATTTTTAATACGCTCATTTTTCTTTAGTTTATCTACCTTAGTTGCGATTACTACAACTTTCATTTTATGGTATCTCGCATATTCCATCATTGTAATATCATCTTCTGTTGGATTATGGCGACTATCTACAATCAGTACAAGGCCTACTTTTTGTTGCCTTTCACCGAAATAATCTTCCATCATTTCACCAAATTGAATCAATTGATGCTTTGAAATATTGGCATATCCATAACCTGGTACATCAACAAACATCAATTCATCATTAATATTAAAGAAATTGAGTAACCTTGTTTTTCCTGGTGTATTTCCAACATACGCAAGCTTTTTACGATTTGTCAGTGTATTGATAAAACTAGATTTACCAACATTACTACGTCCTGCCAAAACAACTTCTGGTAAAGCAGTATCTGGCCAAGATTCTTTATCTGGTGCTGATATTACCAATTCACAACTATTAATTGTTTTCATTATTTCACAAGGGCAGCATTCAATACTTGTGACATATGTTCAACAGGTATAAATTTAATGCTTTCCTTAACTGTTTCAGGAATATCATCAAGATCTTTTACGTTTGCCTTTGGCATTACAATCGTTTTTATTCCTGAACGATGTGCTGCCATCGATTTTTCTTTTAATCCACCGATTGGTAATACATTCCCACGTAAAGTTACTTCTCCTGTCATAGCAACATCATTTTTCACTGCTTTATTACTAAGTGAAGAAATCAATGCTGTAGTCAAGGTAACTCCAGCGCTTGGACCATCTTTTGGAACAGCACCTTCAGGTACATGAATATGAACATCTTGATTTTCAAAAATACTACTATCAATTTTATATTTCTTTGCATTTGCTCTAACATAGTCATATGCAATCGTAGCACTTTCTTTCATCACATCACCCAATTGACCAGTTACTACAAGTTTACCTTTACCATCAAAGTGATTTACTTCAATCTGTAAAATATCTCCACCAAACGAAGTATAAGCCAACCCTGTTACTGTACCAACTTGATCTTTATGTTCTTTTTTACCATAATCAAAAATTTCTTTTCCTAAGAATTTTTGAATTGTCTTTTTCGTCATTGTTAATGTTTTCTTTTTATCCTTTAAGATTGCCAAAACACTCTTTCTAGCTAATGCTGCAATTACTCTTTCCAATTGACGAACACCACTTTCTCTAGTGTAATGTTTGATAACATAAGATAGCATTTCATCACTGATTTTAAATTGTGATGCTTTCAATCCATTTTCCTTAAGTTGTTTTGGTACTAAGTGACGTTTCGCAATCTCCAGTTTTTCTACTTCTGTATAACTAGATAATTGAATGATTTCTAAACGATCTTGCAATGCATGTGGAATATTATCCATATAGTTTGCTGTTGCAATAAATAATACTTTACTTAAATCATAAGGTTCTTCCAAGTAATGATCTGAGAAATATGAATTTTGTTCTGGATCCAATACTTCAAGCATTGCACTTGCAGGATCGCCTTTATAATCAGCGCCCATTTTATCAATCTCATCAATTAAGAATACTGGATTGATTGTACCTGCTTTCTTCATTCCTTGAATGAAACGTCCTGGCATACTTCCTAGGTATGTACGACGGTGTCCCCGAATTTCTGATTCATCCTTTACACCACCTAGTGAAATCTTAACAAACTCACGATCTAACGCTCTCGCTACCGACTTTGATAAAGAAGTCTTACCAACCCCTGGAGGCCCCACAAGACAAATAATCGGCGCTTTTAATGAATTAGTCATCGTTTTCACTGCTAAATATTCCATAATTCTTTCTTTAACTTTTTCAAGACCATAATGATCTTCATCTAAGATTTCTTGTGCTTTATTTAAATCTTCATTATCGGTACTTTCTTGCCACCAAGGAAGTTTCAACAACCAATCCAAGTAAGACTTTACAACACCACTCTCACCCGATGCACTTGGTAACATTTCATAGCGCGATAACTCTTCAAGCGCTTTTTCTTTAACAGACTCTGGATATGGATTTTCCGCAATCATTTTACGATATTCATCGGTATCCGATTCACGATCTGCTACATCACCTAATTCCTCTTTAATCGCACGCAATTTCTCACGTAGATAATATTCTCTTTGATTTTCATCTAAACGTTGTTTAACTTTGTCATTGATTAACGTATCCAATTCATTAATTTGTTTTTCATTTTCCATTTCTTGAATGATATACAATAAACGATCATTTACATCTGCCGCTTCTAAAATTCGCTGTTTAGCTTCTACAGAGAATGGAAAAATTTGAGCAACTTGATCAGCTAAATTCGTTGCAGAGATTCCTTCTGCCAATTTTGTAATCATATCTTTTGGTAAGTCTTGATTTAACACTTCAACATTTTCAAGTTGTCTTGCAATACGACGTACAAGTGCTAATTCTTCATTTACATCGGTTTGGACATCAATCAAAGGTTCAACACTACCAAATACCATTTCATCTGAAAATTCTAAACTTGAAATGCGGGCTCTTTCTAACCCTTTAAATTTAACACGTAAATATCCATCCATATGACGAATATGTAGGATATGACAAATTGTTCCAACTTCATAAAGATCATCCATTCTAGGATCTTCTAAAGCCAAATCTTTTTGTGCTACTAGCAACACTTGGCTTTGAAAATGTTCTTGTGCTTCTTCAAGCGCATAAACACTTTTCTTTCTTCCTACATCAATGATAATCTCATTGTTAGGAAACACTATCACTCCCCTTGTACACACTACTGGTAATTCAACTTTGTTTCCCATAATTTACCTCCTTCAATTTGGTTAAAAAAGACGCTGAAGCGTCTTTTATTTCTTATTTACAACGCTGTCTTTTACAATCTCAACAGCCTTTTGAAGTCTTAAATCATAATTCAATGCATCAACATTGATAGCTTCTTTGACTTTAGAAACTTCCATTCCATAACGATTAGCTATATTTTCATATTCAACTTCTACATCTTTTTCACTAATCTCTACTTTTTCTACTTCCGCAATTTTATCCAAAACTAAACGAACATTTACTTTTGTCTTCGCTTCTGGTTGCATTTGCTCTTGTAATTGCTCTGCTGTTGTTCCTGTCATTTGGAAATATTGTTCTTGATTAAATCCTTGTCCAGCCAGTCTTTGAGCAAAATCATTCATCATTTGACTAACTTCATCATCAATCATCACTTGTGGAATAACCACTTCTGCGTTTTCAACAAGTTTTGTTAATAAGTCATTTTCAAACTTTGTTTGAACTTCATTTTCTTTTTGCTCTTTTAAGTTATTCTTAACATATTTTTTGTAGTCTTCTACAGTTTCTACATCTTTAACTTCTGCATCCTTAATCAAATCATCATTTACTTCAGGTAACACCTTTTCTTTAATTTCATGAATTTTCACTTTGAAGACAACTGCTTTTCCAGCCAAATCTTCTGCTCCATAGTTTTCAGGGAATGTAATATCAAGATCTTTTTCTTCATCTGCTTTCATCCCAATCAATTGTTCTTCAAAACCTGGGATAAAAGATCCAGATCCAATTTCTAATGGATAATTTTCTCCTTTACCACCTTCGAATGCTACACCATCTTTGAATCCTTCAAAGTCGATTACAGCTGTATCACCATTTTTTACTACACCATCTTCTTTAACAACCAATTCGCTGAATCTAGCTTGTAATTGTTCAAGTTGTTCATTTACTTCTTTTGCAGTAACTGATACTTTGTCTTTCTTTATATCTAAGCCTTTATATTCACCAAGTTTTACTTCTGGTTTAACTGTTACATTAAATTTCAACATGACAGCTTCTTTTGTGATTTCATCAACACCTAACTCAGGTCTTGCAATGATCCATAAATCATGTTTTTCAATTCCTTCTTGCAATGCATGTCCTGCAACTTCGTCAATTGCTTCCATTAAAATGCTTTGCTCAGAAATTTGCTTTTTAGCAACTGATTCAGGAACTTGTCCTTTTCTAAAACCTTTTACTTCAATATCTTTAGCTAATTTCTTGAATGCTTTCTTTTGTGCTTCAAGCCATTTTTCGCCTTCAACCTTTACTTTTAATTCACCTTGAGAATTTTCCTTTAACTTCCATGTTGAACTCATTTTCTTACCTCCGTAATTCAATCAATTTTAAACTTCATACTTATATAATAATAAGTCATAACCCTCATACATTGCAAGGTTTTTTTCATCAATAAAGAGTTTAAATGCTTCTTCATCACCATTCGCTTTATATACATACTCAATAATTGCCACAACTAGGTAATTTATTTCATCTAGTACAACATTAAATGGTAATTTCAAATATAATTCTTTGACTAGACATTCTACACACATTTTATAAAATGTGGGATTGTCATTTTCAAAATAATTCTTCAACAATTTTACCATTTCCATTGTTGCTTCATTCTCTTGAATCCTTTCAACATAAACCGGAACAAAAGAAACCTCCAACCCTTCATACATTAGTTTTATTTCATCACTGACATCTTGCTCCATCAATATTTCGATTAATAGAGTACGAATTAGATAATGTGGTTTATCACTAAGATATGCTTCTACAATATCCAAATATTTCCTTATATTACTATTTCTTAATATCTCACAAGCCATATTAGCCTCATCAACACTTCCAAATAGCAAAGTTTCAATATCTTCATCATGATGCTTTTTACTTTGTGTATCGCTTTGTAACATTTGTTTACATTCGACAAACAATGCATTCAATTCACTTTCGTGTGTAAAGGGTATATAAGGCATATTCAACTCTTCTTTCAAAATCGAATATGCCTCCATAATTTTATTATTGTTTATCAATTCTTTTACATTTACGATTAACGCATCATAATAATCCATACCTACTCCTTGTATATAGTATACTAAATAACCAACATTTAGGGAACTAATTTGATTTAAGCCTTATTTTACTACACTATAATAGCATGTTACACACAAAATTTACACTAAAACATCATTTATTAATCCATGTTTTCTTTATCTGCAAAAGGATATGTCCAATATTACCATCTCCCGCAAACAAAGCTACATCAAAAAAATCACTATCGATGCTTACCCATGATAATGTATTTACTTCTTCTATTAAAGAAACGGATTGTTTTAACTTTCCTACAAAAACCTCAAGTTTCAAATCTATGGCATGATAACAAAAGTCCATAAAATGATTTAAATCGATATCCTTTGATGATATTCCCGTCTCCTCATATAACTCTCGATAAGCTGCAGATAAGCTTGTTTCATCTCCTATCACTTTTCCACCTACAAAATTATATAATCCTTTATATGGATTTTTGCTTCTTAAACACATCAATACGTTTTTTTCAGCTTCATCAAATACAACAATTATATTTGTTTTCATGATATTACAAATCATAAGCAAGCTGCTTATTTTCCAGTTGCAAAAGCTTCTCTTTCAAATCTAAGCCTCCTGCATAGCCTACAAGCTTCCCATTTGACCCAATTACACGATGACATGGATATACAATAATAATTGGATTTTTATTATTAGACAACCCTACTGCACGAAATCCTTTTGGACAATCAATTGCTTCGGCAATATCTTTATAGGTTTTTGTTTCACCATATGGAATTGTGGTTAAAGCGTTCCAAACCTTTTTTTGAAATTCTGTTCCTGCAGGATTTAAAAGTAAATCAAACGTTGTTCGTTTGTGATCAAAATATTCTTGAAGCTGTCGGATTGCTTCTTTCATGATTGATATTTCTTTTCGTTCGTATTCTTCAGATATAGGATTTTGAATTGCATCTAATACAATCTGTGATATTCCTTTCTCACTTGCAACTATTCTTAGTTTTCCAATTGGCGAATCATAATATGTATAGTATTCTTTCATTTTTTTATACCTCCCATTTATATTTCTTCATATCAACTTTTCCATTCTTTAAAAGGACAACACCTTCTGTACTTAATAAATCTTTCTGTTCATCCCAACCTAAAACCAAACTACCATCGCTATGTAGCACACGATGACAAGGATATGTACCATAAAACTCTGCGTTTGATAATACCTTACCTACTTTTCTTGCATTTTTAGGATATCCAGAAATTTTAGCAATCTGTCCATAGCTAGCTACTTTACCTTTTGGTATTTCATTAACAACTTCTAAAATCAAAAAAGCAAATTCATCCATTATCATTTCTCCTTTTCATGTGATAGTTTCCATAAATATAAGGCTGCAATAGAACCATAAGGACTATATCTTTGCTTATATATTTCAAATGTTTCTCTATCAATCTGTGACAATCCCTGAAGACGACAAAGTCCTCTACGAATTGCTAAATCTTTATAACTTAACACATCTTTACGTTGCAGAGTTAAAATCAAAATCATTTCTGCTGACCATTCGCCAATTCCTTTAATCAAAGTTAATTCCTCAATTACTTCTTTATTATTTTTTTGTTGAAGAGATTGTAAATTCAATTCTCCCTTTAAAATTCTGTCTGTAATTTCTTTGATTGTTTGAGATTTGCGTTTAGTTAATCCACATTGTTTTATTTCTTCAATTGAATACTGCGCAACATTCTCTGGTGTCATATTCCCCACCATTGCCTCCAAACGTGAAAAAATAACATTAGCTACCTTAGTAGATAACAATTGCCCAACTACTGTGTGCAACAAACCTGTATATATATCAGGAATTACTTCTCGCTCAATAAATCCATACTGATCAATTATTTTACTTAAAGCTTCATCACATTGCTTCAAATAGTTGATTTCCTTTTCCCCATATTGAAAATACACTGTTTTCATGTCTATCTCCTTATTGATTTTGGCGGCTTTTGACGATGTTTTTTAAATGATGCATAAAATGCTGATAAACTATCAAAACCAGATGCAAAGGCAATATCTACGATTTGCATATCCGTTTCTTTCAACAACTTTTCCGCTTTTTCTAACCGCAACATATTACGATAAGAAAAGGGTGTCATTCCATATTCTTTTTGAAATATTAGACTAATATGATTAAAAGATAAATCTAAACCATCTATTCTTTCTTTCAAACGTGCCGAATCTTTATACGTTTCTTCTATAATCCCCTTTAACCTTTTTGCAGTATCTTTTTCTGGTGTAAACACAATCAAATCGGGACGACACCTTTTACAAACCCGATATCCTCGTCTTTCACATTCATCCCTTGTATCTATGAATTCAATATTCTTACGTAAAGGCTTACGCGCTTTACATGATGGTCGGCAGTAAATACCCGTAGACTTTACTCCAATATAAAAACAACCATCATAATTGGCATCACACTCTATAAAAGCTTTCCATTTTTGTTCTTCTGTATATTTCATAATTTATCCTACCCTTAAAGTATAAAGTACTTTAAATGCTTTTTCTTCTAATATTTCATGATAGATATTTTTTAATACATGCTCCTCTATACGAAACCCTCATTTATTCACAATACCATACTATCATTTTTTCAAATATACTAACAATATCAATTTATTTATAATATTCTTTGATATATTTTTTCAATTTATAAAAAAGTAAAAAATATATTGTTATATTTTATACATATAGTATAATATAAGTGAGGAAAAGAGGAAGATAGGTACTCATATCAATAATAGATCACTTTTCCTTTCTAGTATCATCATACTTCTTCAGCATCTATTATTGAAAAAAGACCTTCATGAAAATGAAAGGTCTTTTCTATATAATTTTTTATTTGTTTTCTTTACAATCTGCTCCATTGGTTTTTAAATTTTTTACATATGTCTTATAAGGCGTATCTTTCAAATCATCAACCGTAATATTATCCATTCCTAACATTGGTGGAAATTCTTCGATTTCATTCACTTTAAGTGTAACCTTTAAAACTAAATCATCGCCATCAAATGAGATGTCAAATTCAGTACCTTTATATTCACCAAATTGCTCTTTTATAGCTTTCAACCCAGATTCTCTTTCGCTTTCACTAACACCTGCTACAGCGTCTTCTTGAACTGCAGTAACTGTAATTTCGTCAAGTTTTTTACCATCAGGAACAATTACCATTTCCATAGATGATCCACTTACATCAATTTTACAAACAGTAGATTCTTTTGCTTCTTTTTTACCATCTCCTGAACATCCACTTACAAGCAATGCAAAGAAGAAAATACTTAAACATATTTTTTTCATAATTCTCTCTCCCATATATGGTTTTATTATAAGCCCCCTTCATAATAAAACTACTTTCTAATAGTATTAGTATATCATTAAATTCTTTTTGACTCTAGAGCAAAAACATAATTTCATCCATAAACATAGTTATTTACTTGAGCATAGATTCATATTCATACAAAGTTTTCAAATTAAAATGTTTAACAAAACTATATATCCATTCATGAGAAATCGTTAATAATACTTGCCCATGATATTGAACACTTAAACTTAACTCTTTTGGTTTTGAACACCATTCTTCTGTACAATTCTTTCTTTGTTCTTCCATTTCTTTAACAACCTCATCAAGATTATTTGAATCAGCATATTTTTTAGTGATATTATCTATATCTTCTTGTGACAACATATATTGCTTTAACTCATTTTTATAAAAACTATATGCATAGAAAACATACTTACCATCAATAAGTTTAATAAATTTAATAAGCTCATCCAAATCCACTATCTCTATACATCGAAATATATCTTTTAAATCTAGCGCTTCTACTAGCGTAATATCATTATTCTCAAATCGCTTCCACAAATCTTCCTTACTCATTATGACATCTTGTTCAAAATATTCTAAATCTTCCATTTAACATTTCCTCCAATTAACTCCTATTATACTACATTATTTTAGATGAAGCACTGAATTATTTATTAGTGTATCATCCCAAGTCAAAGATATTTATGATGGTAATGAATATCATTACTATCAACACAATATTCAACATAACCATATAAATTATGAATTCTTTTTGAAACATCTCGAAAGCCATCAGTATCAGATAATATAAATGAATATCCGTTATCCTCAACCCACTTTTCTGCTTGACTCATCAACTTCTCACCAATATGAAATCCTCGTTGTTTTTCATCTACATACCATGGCTCTACAACTGGGATAGGCTTATCGGAAATCAATAGATTATTTATCTGATTATAATAATCTGTGTCTTTAAAATGATTCAGTAATTCTTTATAATTTTTTGCACATACTAACCCTATATCAATAAATCCAGCTAGTGTTTCATCTTCATTTTGATATACATAGCAAATCCATTTATCATAGTTTCTAAAACGATTATTCTTAGGGTAATATAGAAAGGCTGTAATTTCTTCACGCATCTCCTGTTTTGTATAATTGGTATACAAAAGACATCTCATTCTTAACAGTTCATCAAAATCAGTTTCTTTACATTCCCTTAACGTCGCCTACCTCCTATGCTATTTTATTAACAAAGTCTATTTTTATAGTTTTATCATTTCTTTATATTCATCCAACGTTTTTAGATCATAAAATTTTGAATAACTCTCGAACCAGTTATGAGTGATAACCATTGATATCAACTTTCCTTGTACGATTACACATAAAGTCAATTCATAAGGTCTGTCGAAATTACTTTTCTTGCAATTATCAACTTGACTTAACATTTGGTTTGAAATATTTGATTTTTCATTGTAATCAGGATTCTTCGTAGTCATTTCAACAACATCATTTACATCAAACACATATTTATCCACTTTATCATCATAATACTTATACCAGTAAAAAATATGCCTTTCTCTTTCAACACAAGCACATTCTACAAACTTCTTAATATCTGGTACTTGAATGACAGCTTCTGATTCCTTTATAAATTCAGTTTCAACATACCTGATTTTATTATACTCAAACAATTTTATTAAATCTTCTTTGCTTATTATGACATCTTCTGTAAAATCTTTCTTAATTTCCATTTTTAAGTCCTCCATTTATATTTAATTATACTATATATTCTAGGTTTTGATTACTATTTATGTAGTATATCAGGGTTACTATACACCTAGAGCATTTCAAAACAAGGATACCTCCTATACATTATTTATATCACTATTAATAAAATCTCTCACAGAATATCAAAACTACGTTAAACAAACAAATAGGTTTAGTATAACTTGGTGGTCAGGTCATTCTAAAGAAATGGTGCAAAAAAGATACAGTCATTTGTTTCCAGAAAAGAAAAGGAAAATAAGGAACGTTTTGGATAAATTTTAGAAAAAGTACATCAAAAATACATCAAATTGATAATCAGCAAAGAAAAAAGCCCAATTTCAAGGGCTTATTTTATAAATGGCGTCCACAGAAGGATTCGAACCTTCGACCGCACGCTTAGAAGGCGTGTGCTCTATCCAGCTGAGCTATGTAGACAACTGCTCAATAATAATACCAAAAATACATTGAAAAGGCAAGGTATAATTATTGATATAATTAAAAAAAGACTAATCTAAAAATTCAAAATTCACTTCTATATTCCCACTTTGATCATCGATATTCATAATCGCATAAGAAGGCGCTCGTCCATCACGTGAATGATATACTGATCCAGGGTTAAGAATATGCACACCATTCTTTATTTCATAATAAGCAACATGTGTATGTCCATAACAAACAATATCGCACCCTTCATTCTTTGCCTTACGTATCATCTTCTCTTCTCGTTTAAAATAACTAATCATATGAGAGTGAAACATAATTAAGCGATGTTTCCCTAAGTTTAATATCATTTCCATTGGATAATCATAATAATCATTGTTTCCACAAACAGTAATGTATCGTGGATATTCTTCTGGTGGTAAACAAATATCTCCACAATGCAGAAAATAGTCTGCATCTGCATGTTTATCCAAAATCATTTTCAATGGTTTCACCATTGAATGCGAATCACTAACTACTACTATCTTCATATCTAATTACCTATACTTTCTAATACTTTAAAATTCTCATACATGATTGTTAAATAATCTTGATTATTATTTGCTTCTTTTTCACTCAACGAAGACAAATTACTCAACTCAATAGGAATAAGTCCCAACTCTGCAACCAATTCATTATATAATTCTTCTATTTTAGGCGTCAAGTTTTGTTCATGAGCAATGTATAAAACTCCATCATCACGGATCTTTTGCTTTATAATTTCCAATTGTCTTTCATTTGGCAAAGCCCCATACTTTGACAAGATAACAGGATAAACTCTTATTCCAAAAGCATTCTGCCAATTCCCAAAACTAGGTGTCATAGATACAAAAGCAATATCCATATTACTATCTTTTAACACTTGATATTGTGCATCTAGATTAGTTAAATCTATTTCTAATTCTTCATAATTTTCAATAAATTTAGCTTCGTGTTCTGGATATTCTGAAATTAAATAATCTCGAACAACTTCTGCAGTACTGAGCATCGTTAATGGATCCATCCACACAAAAGGATCTTTCGTATAAGTATTTATATTATTAAACACATCACCATCATAATATGAAGTCATTTCTTGAGTCTCTGTACCATTGTTTGTAGAAATAATTACTCTTTGAAAATCATAATAATACCCATAATTCATCAAATCAACATAATTTGTTCCTACTTCGCGAATATCTTTGCTATATATTTCAAAGTATGGTTCCATACCTGAAATATAAAATAAAGCATTACTATTTTCTAAATCTTCTTTATAACTCTTTTTTAATGAAGCAACTTGAATCGTAACATCTGAAGAAATATTACATGTTTCGATATATGGTTCCCCAATACGTTGAAATAAATATTCGATTGGATACGAAGTTGTACAAATTTCTACTTTTTTATTATTACAACCACTTATCAAAAAAGTTGTACATAACAACACCAATACCAATATTTTTTTCATTTGCTTCACCTACTTCCTCCCTTTATATATATAAAGACGTTCTTCTTTTCGAATTCGCAATTCTTTCTTCTTAATATAATTATCTCTTATGTTTGTTAAAAAGAATAATACAAAAACAAACAAGGCATTTATGATGATGGTTAAGAACATCCTATCACTTATCCACATATAAAATGAAATTTTTGTTTCATTGATTAACAACATATAACCATAAACAATCAACTGTGTAGCAAACAAAGCACTAATACATATAACAATACTTTCTAATAAAGAATCTCCTAAATGCTTTGTCCATGCTTTGACAATAATACACAATATAACAAAAATGATTGAATATACCAAAAATGAATTTGTATAGAAAAAATCATAAAACATTCCACTCAACAAAGATAAAATAATTGCATCTGTAAAATCCATTTTACGAACAGTTAACACCAATCCACAAATTCCAAAGCAAGACACAAAATACATATGATCCATACTAAAACTAATATTGAAACATGCCTCAATTGCTCCATCTATCAAAAAACACAGGAACACAAATAAATATTGTACAACCATATTATTTCACCTTCAGAACACTAACATATTCAAAATCATTGAAATCTACCGATGGAGTTACCAAAACAGATTTCCCTTCTGCATTGTATAAATCCTCAACCTTATCAACTTCACCAATAATAATTCCAGCTGGAAATAATTTACCTTTTCCTGATGTTATAATCTTCATACCTTTTTTTATTTCTACATTTGAATCAAAGATACTAACCACATATTTCCCCGTACTTTTATCATAGCTTTCTAAAGAACCATCAGTTGCTTTATCTTTACTTAACTCAACCTTTACAGAAACACTATTATCCATCTTTTCATTAGTTAATAACTTTACTTTAGCACTTGTCGGATTTGCTTCTACTACTTTTCCAATTAACCCTTTACTACTAATGACAGCCATATCTTCTGTGATTCCATCATTGCTTCCTTTGTTAATTGTTAGCATGTTTGACCAACCTTGGATATCGCGTACTAACACTCTTGCTGAGATGCTCTCATAATTATTACTTGAACTAATATCCATCAACTCTTCCAATTCATTCAATTTACGTTTACTTTCATCCAACTCTTCTTTATACATCTTTTGAGAAGCTAACTTGTTTCTCAATTCATCATTTTCATTTTGCACATTCCACAAATTACTAAAATCATCAGAAAATCCTGCAACTGTTTCCACAGGATGATCAATTAATGAATATCTCAGCATTGTAAAAACATCATATCCATATTTTGAAGCAATATTTCCTCCTATAATTCTAGTGAAAATACCAAATGTTAATAAACATGCACATATTGTTATCAATACCTTTTGGACTCTAGTAAAACGAAATTTATCTCTATATACCTTTGAAAAACGCTCCATACATCACCAACTCATCTTCGCCTTTCTATGTTCTCTATTATAAACTATTCTCCACAATTAATAAAGAAGGGTTTCCCCTTCTAATCAATTAAATTCTTTTCTTTAAAACTAAAATAATTATTATGAGAAACAACAATATGATCTATAACACTAATCCCAATAATATCACCAGCTGTAACTAACGATTTCGTAAACACTATGTCTTGTTCACTTGGATTACAATTGCTACTAGGATGATTATGGGAAACAATTATGCTAGCTGCATTCTTCTGTATTGCTTCTTTAAAAATTTCTCGTGGATGTACAACACTGACATTTAAAGTTCCAATGAATAAAGTTTTCTCACAAATAATTTGATTCTTTGTATTTAAAAATAAAACATGAAAATTTTCTTGTTTTTTAAAACCTATTTTTTGATTTAAATACTGTGACAAATTTTTAGGAGAATTTATTTGTATTCGATCTGTAAGGTTTTCAAAAGAAACTCTCTTACTAATTTCAAAAGCTGAAAGTATCTCCAACGCTTTAGAAGATGAAATCCCTTTAATTTTAATTAACTCTTCATAATTCATACTATATAGATTCAACAACCCTCCAGCTTCATTTAATACCATTTCAGCCATCTGTAATACTGATGTTCCTTTATAGCCACAACGTAAAATAATTGCTAACAATTCACGATTGGACAAACTTTCAATCCCATTTATAACTGCTTTCTCACGTGGACGTTCTTTTGAACTAATCTCTTTTATTAAAATAAAACCACCATCACTTCCTATATTATTTTACCCTATAAAGACCTTGTTTCCTATTCTCTCTTTATTACTTTCGCTTCTTTATGTTATACTCACAAGTGAATAGACAAAAATAATTGGAGGAAACATAAATGGAACTAAGCAAAGAACTCTTGCAAAAGCAAATTGAGATTTTACTTCATGCGATTGAAAATGGAAAAATTGATAATCGCAAGTATTATCCAACATTATATTTAGATGATTTAATTAACATGGCTGAAAATAGTGAAGAATCTGGTTACAATGTAGAGCGAATGGTTGCAGCTTCGGCAATTAAATATCCTGATCTTCACAACCTCATTCGCAACCTAGTACAGCAAATCACTATTTTTAATTTAAAAGCTTGGGATAATTATGATGATTTCTGGCTATTACATGCTAATGATATGGACTATGCAGGTGCTGCATATGCTAAAGAACTAGCCATTGCAAATCAAAACGATATTCAAACCTATATTGACTTTTACCTTACAAATGATGTTAATCACGAAGTATATCAAGGAAAGGATATTGAAGCAATATTAGAAAAATGGGGTGTTAGCGAAATTACCTACCCTCTCATTGTTGCTCGTTGGTTTGAACCTGGACAGCATGGTGATGAACAACTAGAAGAATATTTTGATAGCATGATAGAAAAGTTTACTGATTCTTCACAATGTGATTTGTTTATAAAAGCATGTGCTAATTGGTTTTTAAATCGCATTCAAAAAGATAGCCATGAAATAGACTTTGATGATAAAGAAATGTTAAACCGTCTGTTTTCAAGTCTCTTTGATGAAGTTGAGAACTATGAAGACTACATGGCTGATCATGAAGATGATGAAGATTTTGATGAAGAAAACATATATGGCTCTGTTATCAATAAATTCTGTGATTATGTTAAAGAAGGAAAACTACCTACCTATTCTGATTTACTATAATACTAATTAGAAAGGATGTGATTTTAATTACTATCATATCCTTTTTCTTATCAAAACAATGTTCCCTGTTCGGGCTTTTGTGGATTCTCTAAATTCCATATCAAATTATTAGTCAATTTGGGAGAACACCATCTATCTTCTTGATTACCACGTAAATATTCATGAACTTCTTCATCTTCTAAAATAAACGGTAATCTTGAATGAACTCTAGCAAACTCTTTTGTTGCATCTTGTGTAATCACCACAAAACAATTTTCATCCCCCACTTTCATATATAGTCCTGCCATATTTAACAACTTAGAATCTTTCCTTTTCACCATATACTTATTCTTATGCTTGTCCCATTCATAAAAAGCCGGAACTTTCACTATACACCTTCTATTTATAAAACTATCTCTAAAAAACTCCTTTATATTTACTGTTTCCTGCCTTGCATTAATAATAGATTTCCCTTTTGACCACTCTGCCTTTATACCCCACAGCATCTTTACAACACCTGCCTTAGTAATGATCGGATAGTACATACCTGGAGTAATCTCTCTCGATTCATCTATATCATATAGTTCTTTGCTGACACTAAATAGAGATTGCATATCTTCCTTTGTAAGTGATGCAAAACGACCGCACATTATTTACACCTCCATTCATAAGTTAAAATCAAAATAAATAAATATACATTTTCATACTCTTTACTTCCTAAAACCTGTATTGGTATCATAGCATATTCGAAATCGATTAACATCTATTATTCTTTTTCAGTATTTAATTAATTTTGTAACCTCTTTTTTATTGACTTATAAAGGAACACTTTGATATAATCACTATGTTGGAAATTTGACTTGTTAGCTCAGTTGGCAGAGCAACTGACTCTTAATCAGTGGGTCCAGGGTTCGAATCCCTGACAGGTCACCATATAAGAATAACCGTTAATACTTTAAATCAAAAAGGGTTAACGGTTTTTTTATTAAATTAATATAAGATCCACCATCTATTATTTCAGCTATATATATTATAATTGGGACCTATTGAAAAAGATTATTAAAGGCAATTAAATAAAAAAATTGAGTATGTCATGATTTCCCTATATAATATTAGAGTGTTAATAGTATGAAAATTATTTAAAGAGAAATCCAGATTGTATACAAATTCTAATAAGCATCCAAAAGATATTGGTAGCACAATCAAATCTTCATGCTCTTAATAAATAGGAATTTGCGGAGGTATTAGAAAGTGAAAAAAATATTTAGTTTAGTATTAATATTAGGATTGTTGTTTTTAGGGGGGTGTAGTTCTAAATCCGTTGAAGAGAAATTAATTGATTCTGGATATACTATTGATAAAGCTAATATTGATAATATTATTATTTCAAACAAAGAAAATGATAGCTATTTTTGGGTATTTTCATATGAAGCATCAAAAGCAAAACACATCTCTTATATTGGTGGCGAGTTAAATGATGGCTCCGCTGACCCTGATAAATCAGTACTTATTAAAGGCAAAAAAGAAAAAGAAAATACTGATTCAGCAATAAAAATATATGAAAATGAGTTGAGAAGAATTGGAATAACTGAGAAAGAATTGATTGAATATTGTGAAAGCTTAAAATAAATAATAAATAAATTGAAAACTTCATAAAGTGATTTTTTATCTTTTCCTTATTTATTTGATCAACATAAAAACCTGCGCATATAACGCAGGTTTTTGCTTTTCTATCAGGTGTAAAGTGAAGTAGGAAGATAGGAAAGGGATATTTACACTTCACCTTACCATAATAGTATACCATATATGTCAAGCGATATAGCGCCATATAAAAAAGCATATCACTACAATAGTGATATGCCTGAATCATTCATTATTCTTTCTATTAATATACAAGCCTACAAATGCAATAATAATGGCAACGACAGCAATTGCCATTGCTAAAAATCCTGTAGCTGTATAGGGATTTCCTGTCAGAAGTAATACAAAAGCAAAAGCTATAAACAGATAATACACGATTGAACTGCTTATCATAAAACTCCTCCTTCCTCCTCCTTACCTACTTATATTATAAGAAGAAATGAAGAAAAGATAAACAGAAATGCACAAATTGGTATTATCGGCTTTTCATTCGTACTTTTTGGTATTATTTATTATCATTAGTAAGATATGTTTTTAAACTGTCTAACCATATTTTATACAAATCACATTCTTTGATTATTCTATTTGCATTGCTTGTTGATGGCAAGCAAATACAAGATATTGATAAAGAAGAAAAATGACGTTGATATAATTCATAACTCTTTTTTCCATTACAAAAAATAGCCTTTATTGAAGGATGGATAGCAACAAAATCAGCAATTGGATTCACTGTCACATTTCGAATCTTAGAATCTAAGCTTCCTTCTCGCTCACAACTCTCTATAACATCCCATAATGCTATGCCATGCGCCTTCAAGCATTCTTCCTTATCTGTATAACTATTAAATTTACATCCTGTATAAGTTGTAATTATCTTCCAAAATCGATTATGTTTATATCCATAGTATTCTACATTTTTAAGTGATGTGACAGAAGGCATAGATCCTAAAATTAAAATTTTTGCTTCTGCACCAACAATCGGTGGAAAACCTTTAATCATTTACTTTCTCACCAATTAAGTCATAAGGCAAAGCATCCGTGATTTTTACCATTACAAAACTTCCTAATGGAATCACTGTATCACTTCTAAAAATAACCATTCCATCAACTTCATCAGGTGCATTCATCTTAGAACGCCCACGATACTTTCCACTAAGTCCATCCAAAGCTTCCACTAGCACCTCTATCTCTTTACCTATATATTTCTTATTATTTTCTAAAGCAATTTCTTTTTGTCGCTTCATAAGCTCATCCAAGCGTTTATCCATTACTTCTTGATCTACTTGCCCATCCATGTCATATGCTTTTGTATCTTCTTCTGGAGAATATGTAAAAGCCCCCATGCGGTCCCATCGTACAACCTCTAAAAAGGCTTTCAATTCCTCAAAGTCTGCTTCCTCTTCATGAGGAAAGCCTACAATGAATGTCGTTCTTAATGTTGGATATTCAAAGGTTTGACGAATATAAGAAATTCTCTCTAAAATTTCCTCTTTCGTTCCCCTTCGATTCATAAGTTTTAATAAACGATTTGATGCATGTTGCATAGGAATATCAAAATATGGAATCACTTTATCCAACTTCTTCATACCATCAATCAATTCATAATCAATTTCATCAGGGTACATATATAAAATACGAATCCAGTGCAATCCTTCAACTTCATTTAATTTTTCAAGCAATGTTAACAAACTTCTCTTTCCATATATATCCATTCCATATTTTGTTGTATCTTGGGCAATTAAAACCAATTCCTTAACTCCAGATGTTGCTAACTCTTTGGCTTGTTTAATCAGTTGTTCCATAGGATATGAAATATTTCCACCACGAATTAAAGGGATTGCACAAAATGTACAACAATTGCTACAACCTTCAGCTATTTTCAAATATGCAGTATATGGTTTGCTAGATATTAATCGTTCACTCTTATTATAAGAAACTAGAGGATTCCCTAAATGATGTTCTAATATTTCATGTAAATGAGGATATTCTGCAATACTAATAATTACATCAATCTCAGGTATTTCATTTATCAATTCTTGCTTATATCTTTGTGCCAAACAACCTACAACAATCAATTTCTTCACATGTTGTTTCTTGTATTCTGCCATTTCCAATATGGTATTGATAGCTTCTTCCTTAGCAGATGTTATAAAACCACATGTATTGATGATAATGGCTTCTGCCTTATTGGGATCATTCACAAGTTCATGTTTTCCATGTACAAGCATTCCCATCATCGTTTCACTATCTACCAAATTTTTACTACACCCTAACGATATAAATCCAACTCGCATAATATTACCTCACTTCTTCTACATGATTATACAACATTTCCTATTTCTTTCAACCAACGAAAGAAAAAAGAATAGAGAACCTATTCTTTTGTACGCTTAAGCCATTTTAAAGCATGTAACAATTTTATTTGATTTCCATACATCAAAGTACCACGACGGTAAATCTTTGAAGCTCCCATTCCAACAAGAACCGTTGAAACAATCAAAATTCCAAAAGATATCAATACCTCAAAAATTGGTACATCAACCATCGCCATCCTTGCAAACATTGCCATTGGTGAACTTAATGGAATAAAAGATGCAATTTTAAAAATTGTATTCGTTGGATCCATTACCCCTAAATACACAACAAGATAAATAGCAACAAAAACTACCGTAATTGGTGTTGCACTACTATTAACATCTTCACTTTTTGAAACCAAGGCTCCTAATGCACCAAAGATAAATGCATAAAATAAGAAACCAAAAATTCCAAAGACTGCAAATGCTACCAATACTGATGTCGGTATATTAAACATCGCATCTAACATTCCATTCCATGCGGAAGCATTGAGTGAATATGCCAGAAATGTACTACCTACAAACATCCCCACCTGAATAAAGGCTGCTAATGCAGTTGCTAACACTTTCCCAAAAATCAAAGCATTCGTACTCGCGCTTGTTACAAGAAGCTCCATTGTACGATTTCCTTTTTCACTAGCAACAGTGGTTGCAATCACATTTCCATACATAACTGTAATCATATATATAATTAATATCATCACAATTGTATAAAAGAAATTATTCGCACCATCACTACCTAAAATCTCCGTTTTCCCGATGCTTGTATTCTTATAATATATATCCATTACTTTATTTGCATCAAGCCCAGCTTCATCAAATGCATGATTTCGTTTCACTTGAGAAATCGCCTCTGAAAAAATTGTATTCGTCACATCCGTCATACTTGAATCATATACATAATACGTAAAAGAATAGTTTTCTTTTACATAAAATCCACCATCGGCTTTTTCATCAGATACACTTTTTTTCAAAGCATCCAAAGAATCAGCTGTTTTAAATTTAGCGTTTGGAAAATACATTTTAAGTGTTTCTCCCTCATCATCTAAAACACCATCAGGATCATATACGATATAATCAACTTTACTTGTTAACTGCTCTACAAGCGTATCCTTCGCATCACTTGTTTCTATTTCCCCAAAAAAGCTAGGGATTGATAACCCAATTACTGCAATCAACACAAATATCGTAGTTGTTACAATATATGTTTTTGTCTTTACTAAACCCAAAAACTCAAACTTAAAAATGGTTAAAAACTGTTTCATTGTTCATCACCCGTCTTCCATACAAAAATATCTGTAAGCGTAGGTTTATAATCACCAAACAACTCAATATCAACAGATATAGAATTCAGTTTTTCAAGAAAATCTTTTTTACTGTATCCATTTAATAATTGAAGGATTAAAAAATCTTTCTTCTTCCCCTCTATAGCCACTTCTTTTGAAAGTCTATCTATACACAATGTTTCCAACTCTTGTAAAGTGTAATTGTTAGCATTTAAAATAATTTTCTTTTCACCCAAATCCTTTTGAATTGCATCAAGATTTCCCTTTAACACAATTTCTCCACGATTAACAATTACAATATCTTCACAAAACTCTTCTACATAACTCATTTGATGACTAGAAAAAATAACAAGTTTTCCTTTTTTTATTTGCTCATCAATTAAATTTTTTAAAATCTGTGAATTTACTGGGTCTAACCCACTAAATGGTTCATCTAAAATAACAATATCTGGATTACAAATCAACGTTTGTGCCAATTGTACTTTTTGCTGATTCCCTTTTGATAAAGTTTCAAGTTTTCGATTTGTATATTCTTCAATCTCTAATTTCTTCATTAATTCTTTTGCATTCGTTTTTGCTTCTTGCGCAGATATACCACGCAATTCACCAAAATAAATCAATTGCTGTAACACTTTCTTTTTAGGATACATTCCCCGTTCTTCAGGCATATATCCAATTTTATAATCTTTTGCTACAAATGGTTTACCATCGATTAACACTTCTCCCGATGTCGCTTTAAACACATCCATCAAAATCCTAATCGTTGTTGTCTTACCTGCACCATTTCTTCCCAAAAGACCAAGTGCTTTCCCCGCTTCAGCATCAAAAGAAATTCCATGTAACACTTCGGTTCCATCAAATTTTTTTCGAATTCCTTTTACTTCAAGTTTCATAGTTTCCTCCCAACATTGTAACGATATAATATCACATTGAAAATGTATTTCCTACTATATTTTTAATATCAAAATTTTTTGACATAATAATAAAACAGTTACATTTCCGTTGCCTATATCAGTATTAAGACTATTATTTTCTTCAATAGGTTCCATTTTATAGTATTATCCGTTTTTGAGGAAAGAATAAAAAAACATTGTTTATTTTGAATCGTTATATCCAAAATATGAACAATGTGATTACAAACCCAACAAATAAAGAGTTTTTTCATTTGTATAAATAGGACATTTAATAGTATTCTAACTTCTTTTCATTACGTTTAATCAACATACCGATTTTACTGTTGATTAAAATAGTCTAATAATAAAATTCTATTTAATGTAATTTCTTTTCCATCTAGATAAGAAAAGTAATCATTATTTGAAGAATGAAATACTAATTTATATGCACACAATGCTTGGTATTGAAAATCTGTATGTGTACTACCATATCGTAAATCCCCAAGCAAAGGAAACCCCATATGAGCAAACTGCGCACGAATTTGATGAGCTCTTCCACTAAACAACTCAATTTCCACTAAACTAATATCCTGTTTTGTTTTTAAAACATGATATTTCGTTTTCATTTGCTTGTATCCTACTTCTTCAATATCGCGAATAATGATTTTTTGATTTTCCTTTTTATGATAATGAATCCAAGTATCTGCGTTTTTATTTGGTATACCTTTTATAAGCGCAAGATAGAATTTATCAAGCCTTCTTTCCTTAATCAATAAATTTATATTACGTAAACTTTCTGCGTTTTTTGCACCTATTACAAGTCCTTGTGTATTACGATCAATACGGTGTGCTAACGCAGGAGCAAAACTTTGTTCACTTTCAGGGTTATACTCTCCCTTTTCGTGTAAATATTTCTTCATTCGATTGATAAGTGTATCAATATCTTCATTTTGATCACTGTGCACAAGTAGGCCTACAGGTTTATTCATAATTAAAATATTAGTATCTTCATAAATAACTTGAAGCTCACTTTTAGCTTTTAAAAAAGTCATATCTTTTTTTGTTTCAAAAAACTCTTCCGCAATATAACATGAAAATATATCCCCATTACATAATTTTTGTTCTGGCTTACAACGTTTTCCATTTACTTTTATTTTTTTATTTCTAATATATTTATACATTAAACTTTTAGGCAATTTAGGTAGGGCTTTTTGAAGAAATTTATCAACTCTTTGATTTGCATCATTTTCATAAACATGAATCGTTTGCATTTTTTTACCATATAATCGCTACATACGCGATCCCTATAAGAATTCCTACCAATGACCCAAAAAATACATCTGTGAAATAATGTACTTTTAAATACATTCTTGATATTGCAATTAAACTTGCAATAATAAACGCAATGAATCCAAAGTTAGGATAAAAATATCCAATCACAATCGCACAAGCAAATCCATTGGCACTATGGCCTGAAGGAAACGAAGATCCATATGGATTATTAATATGAATCTTGATATCTGGATGGTCTTCAAAAGGCCGTTTTCTTCTAAAAATCGCTTTAATAAAACCATTATTTATAGCATTTACCAATAACATTACCACCACTAAAGCAACAACCAATTTACGCTCACCACGCAAAAAAGCAGTTATACAATAAGCCAACCATATAAAACAAAAATCCCCCATATGGGTACAGAAAATCATAAATTTTTCCAAAATAGGGTTCGTTAATTTATCATTAATATAATATAATATCGTATCGTCTATTCGATTCATCTCATCACCTCCCATATTATATCTTATTAAAGAAAAAAAGGATAGTATTGATTTACTATACCTCGTTCTCTATATATTGATATAATATTCTCCCCAAACGTGTTAAACCATCGACAATACGATCTTCTTGCATGTTGGAAAAATTTATTCGAAATGTATTTTCATTGCCACCATTTGGATAAAATGAACCACCTGGTACAAAGGCAATATTTTCCTTTAAACTTACTTTCAAAATTTCTCTAGCATCAATATATTCTGGCAATTCAACCCAAGCGAATAATCCGCCTTGTGGTCTTGTAAACTTAACTACCTTTGGAAATGATTTTTCCATTGTATGGACTGCTAAATCACGACGTTTTTTATAAACTTTACGTATCTTTTCAATATGTTTATCAATATCATATTCTTCAAGATATTTAGCTATAGTAATCTGTGACATAGTATTACACTGCAAGTCGGAACCTTGTTTTACCAAAATGAATTGACGAATTAATTCTTTGTTTCCTGCTATCCAACCAATTCTATACCCAGGACAATATATTTTTGAAAAAGTACCAGTACACATAATATACCCTTTTTTATCAAAAGCGGATATAGAAGGTAAAAATTCTCCTTCAAAACGTAATTCACCATATGGATTATCTTCAATTACTGGAATTTCATATTGATTAGACAGTTCTGCTAATTTCTTTCTTCGCTCTAAGCTCCATGTTCTTCCAGAAGGATTTTGAAAATCTGGGATAACATAAATCAGCTTAACCTTTGTATTGCTTTTTAATATTTTCTCTAATTCATCCATATCCATTCCATCATCATCACAACTAATCTCTTCAAATTTTGCCCCAAACATCTTAAATGCACTAATTGCGGCAAGATATGTAGGACTTTCACAAATCACAACATCTTCTTCATCTAAGAATACTTTCCCACCCAAATCCAATGCTTGCTGTGAACCATGAGTGATTAAAATCTCATCTTCATTAAAGTTTGTATCTAAACGTTTTTCCATCCGTTTGGCTATCCATGTACGAAGTGGTTGATATCCTTCTGTTGTGGTATATTGTAAAGCCTTTTGTCCATCTTCAACAAGAACTCTTTCATTTATTTTCTTTATATCTTCAATAGGAAATAATTCTGGTGCTGGCAATCCTCCAGCAAATGATATAATTTCAGGATTTTCAGTTATTTTTAAAATTTCACGAATCTCTGATGCTTTCATATTTTTCATTCGTTTAGCTAATTTCATAAAACACCTCCTGATGATTTTCTATGATTATATCATTTGTATTATATTATTTCCACAACAAAAAAAAAAGAGGTAACCCCCTATTTTATGCGTATATTTTTGTATTCCTTGGCTTTTGATCCTTCCAAGATATCTTCAATCTTTTCTACAATCAACCAATCATCCATATTTTTTTGACGATCATATTGCATTGGTTCAATCTTCTCTACATCCCGCACTTCAACTAGACAAATAATCTTCTTTCCATACCATCGTTTCTTTTGAGCATCACTCAATTGTAATTGCTCTTGATTCTTTTCAAGCAAATGAATCGACTCATCAGCACTCATTTTCTCTGAATTAAAAACATGACTTACAACCCCTCTGGCACGAATTGTTCCACTCCCATCATTCTCTACAAAATATAAAATTTCACCTGCAAATACCCTACTATGTGGAAGCTTACGTCCTGCTGCACCACGAACAATCATTGTCTTTTTTTTGTTTAATAAATTTTCTAATACATTGCTTTTCTTATCTGTATATACTAAATGTTCCATCTTGTTCTCCTTGTATAGTAACACTATAAACCCTACAGTAACTGTAAGGTCAAGAAGAAATTGGAATTGTTAATAATGTTACAAATAAATCTTCATCTTTTCCCGAAACTGGATCAATAATATATTCCTCACATCCTGGACCAATCATTTTAAATCCATTTGTTTTACACCAATCTAACATTTTAGCATATGTATTATTCATATTATGATATGCACCATAATGATATGCACAAACAACTAAGAAATCCCCCCACTTGCGAACATGTTCATGTTCTATGTCTTCTGCAACTCTTACACACACTTCAATATCAGCATTCATAGGGTTATAGGATTTATAATGATCATGATAAATTGCCATTACATTTCCACACATTGTCAAATTATGATCTTCACTTAATTTTCGTAATCTTGTAAACCGTAAATAAAACGCTTCTGGAGTTGATTCACTTCGATATCGCTCAAACAAAAGATTGGTAGATGGAATACGTTTCACAAATACATCCTCGCTTCTATTATCGCTCAATGTCGTCCACTGTTGTAAAAGCTCATGATGTAATCTTAGGTGCATCATCTTTTCTGTTACTGCTTTTTCTTTTTCTACTAACAAGGGCTCATTTTCCAAAGTATCCACATTCATCAAATATTTTATCTCTTCAATTGAAAACTCTAGCCTCCGAAACAGTTTAATTTTATTTACGATTAAAAGATGATTTTCATCATAGTATCGATAACGATTTTCTTCTGCTACAATTGGTTTCAATATCCCTATATCATCATAATAATGTAATGTTCGTACCGATAAATTACATAACTTAGAAAATTCCCCAATTTGATAATATTTCATTTCCCATTACCTTTCCTATTTATTTTATCAAATACCAAAAGAAAAAGCATTATAAAATTATAATGCTTACATCCGTTTTTTCAAATACTCCTTAAAGCTTGTTGGTTTACGATTCAATAACCAAGTTAACACATTAGCATTCCCATCAATTCCATATTTACTATATGTATTAGATAATTCAATAAATGCATCGCGTGAATAAACATTTTCTAAATGAATACTATCCATAAAATCAACAATATCAATTTTTTCTGCGATTGCTTGTTCACCATATACTTCATTAAACTCACAAACCAATCCTTTTGGTGATAATACATCATTTCCCACCAATTCATAAGTTGCTTTGTTATGAATTTCAGGATGTTTTAAAACATTTGCAGTTACCTCTCCTACATCATCGCTATCAACATAAGCAAGGGGTGTATCTATATCATAAAAAATAGAGTAACGCTTCGTTTCTTTTACAAGCATTGGATTAAAATTATGCATATAATGCATAGGTTGTAGAATTGTATAATTCAATCCATCACTTAATCCTTTATATATTAAATATTCTTCAATGTCTCTTTTTGCTGTATGTTGTAATAAGGTTGACATAATTGAATGTGTTACTGACATCAACACAAATTGCGAAACCTTTAAACGAACCGCTTCATCAATCATCGCTTTTCCTATATAATATTCCTCTGCTTTAAACAATGGAGGAATAAAGACAATTTGAGAAGCTCCTTCAATTGCCAAGCGAATTGTTGATATATTAGTTAAATCACCAACTACAACTTCTTTAACTCCAAGTTCATCTTTCAAATTCTCCACTTCTGGATTAATGTCAGTAGCTCTAACATCTAACCCTGCACTTACCAATTGTTTAACAATACTTCGTCCTGTGTTTCCATTTGCACTTGTTACTAAAATCATTTTATATTTCCTCCTTTTATTAGTTTCATTATAATAAAATATAGGTATGTTTACAATGATTAAGCAAATGAATTGAATCTCTATTAAGATATGCTATCATATAAATAGTTAGATTAAGCTAACATATTAGGAGGAAAGAAGAATGGAAAACAGTTTAAACAAATATTTATCAGATTTAGTAGTTGAATATCATAAACTACAAAACTTTCATTGGTATGTGAAAGGAAAAGATTTTTTTACAGCGCATGAAAAACTAGAAGAATTATATGATTACATCAATGAAACAATTGATGAAGTTGGTGAATTAATTCTTATGATTGATGGCAAACCAAAGGCTTCTTTAGAAGATTTCTTAAAGTTATCTAGTATTAAGGAGGCGCCTGCTCAACATATCGCTTCAAAAGATATATATAAAGAGGTTTTAAATGATTTCGAACATTTATTAAAGACATCAAAAGAAATCAAACGTGATGCAGAAGTAAAAGAATTGGATGTTGTTGCAATTCAAATGGATGATTACATAAAAGAATTTACAAAATCTATTTGGATGATCAAGCAAGTAGTAGAAGCATAATAGATGTTTAGAAAATTAAAGGATGTAATTTCTGTAAGATACAGTAGTTACATCCTTTTTTTATCAACATCATAAAGCAATCCTTTGGATCACTTTATGATTACTACTTTTGTTTTTTCAACGCTTCACTACCCTTAGTAATAAGTAATGGTTTTACTAGCCACTCCACATTGTCCCAATGTTCTTCTTTTGTAAGAATTTCAAATCCACTCTTGAAGAACGCAAGAAGGGCAGCTTCTGGATCTTCGTAATTCATCACATCTCTTAGAGTTATAAAATACTCACTTTTTTCTTTACTATAAAATGCTTTATCTGGTTTGATATTTGTATTCGATAAATCTTTTGTTACAAATGGGTATGGTAATATAAAGAAACTTGGTTCATCTATTGTATCATCACCTGGCCAAAAACCAAATTCAATCATCTGCTCATCAAAAGCCGTCTTTTCAATTACTCCATTACCTGGAAAAGGTGCCTCTTTACCACTAAATAACACAGCAGAGATATCAAATGTTCCCCAGAAAAATGATGGTAAGATTTTCTTGCCTCGATATGCAGATACAAATTTCAATAATGCATTATGTGCAAATGTTGACATTTGAAAAAACGTCAATGCACATTGCGTATCGTACTCTCTTTTCACTTTATCATCTTCAAATGGTGTTCGAGTATTCATTTCCATTGGAACTGTACATATTTCCGTCTCACACATTACATCATTAAGCATGCGATTAAATAATGCATAATATTCACTGATTGATTTTCCAGTTTCGAAAGAAAACCCACTTGTTCGCCCATCGATACCACTGGCTACTACTTTCCCTTCTTTGATCATTAATGAGATGGAAAAACTCTTTTCACCATTCGGGATTAACCCCGTTGTAAATCCATCCGCATTTAATTGTAAAAGCGTATGATTCCATTCTGGTTGTGGTTCCATTCTCGTTAATTTTGCTTTCCCTAACATCTGACTTATCAAATGTAAGGTAAGCGCTGTATCTTTCCATTCACTATACTTTAACACATTCATTTCAACATCTCCTTTTCAATAAATATCCTATTAGTGATATTATATCATTTCGGATTCTATATGTAGATTAGAATGCATAAGATATTCATTTATTTGCTTTTTATCCGTTGAATAATCAAAGGCAAAAATATCGCTGACAATAAAATACCTATGGATACTTGAGCTATCACTTCATCAACATACGGAGCGTATGCTTTATTTGCTGATGCTATGAGCAAAGGTGCAGATAGTGAAACTCCTCCTACACTACAAATTGCAGTTGCCATAATTCCCTTTTGATGCAAGAGTTTAGTATCTATTAAATATAAAGGTATCCAGTTTACTATCATATAGACAATAAACAATATGATTCCTGACAGACTTGAATGTAATACAACATCTAAATGTATAGAACTTCCCAAACAGGCGCCTAAAAAAGGAAGTAAAACTTTATTCATACTTTTGGTAGCTACCCTAGATTGAGGAAATAGCTTTCCTATTACTAATCCAACAATCAAAGGTATAATGGTTGCTAGTATCATCTGATAATCAAACGATGCAGAACTATCCAAACCCATAATCATTAATGGAAAAACAGGCAATACCATGACACTTAATAAAGCGAAATTTGCTTTATCTACATCATCACCATACTCTTCTGCAATTGCCATATAAACTCCAGGATTATAACTAGTAATAGCTACAACAAACGCTAATACAGAAATACCTAAGATACTATCTTTTACTAAAAAAATTACAATTGTAGATAGAATAACATTTATCAAAAATCGCACAACAACTAAGATACCTCCACGTTTCATAGCCTTTATAAAAAGGGGAAGCTTCATCTGAATTCCTGTAACGACTAACATAATACCAATAATTGTCATTGTCCCTGTACTTGAAAACACTGCAGTTGTTGGATTACCAATATCTAAAATATCTGTATAACTATTTAAAACTGCTGTTATCAGCATTGGAATCAATAATATCGCCCCAGGCATTTTCATTATTTTTTCTATTATTTTTCGCATATCATCCTCACCATATCAACTATAACAATGATATAAGTAGAGGTATACTACCTTGCTCTTGCCATCACCAAAAATCGGCATTGTCGAAAAAAGGATATTATAATACCCTTTTATACTGTTTATATTTTTGAAAAATAGACATTGGTGCGAAAAGCTTCAATGCAATCCCAGATCCATGATACTCCATATCTACTACTTTATACTGTTCATTCAAATAAGAAACTACATCTCCCATTGCATATGGAAACAAAAACTCTCCTATTTGATAATCAGCGAACAACGCTTCACGAAGAGCCTTTCTAAGTAGCTCAAGCCCTCTTTCTTGAAGTGAAGACACATATACCTTATGATCTCCTGCACTTGCTTCTACTCCTTGTAAATCAATCTTATTATACACTTCAATTATTGGAATATCTTCAATTCCAATTTCTTTCAATGTTCTTATAGCAATATTCTTTTGTTCTTGGTAATAAGGATTGTTTAAATCAATAACATGCAACAAAACATCTGCTTCCTTTACTTCTTCTAAGGTAGAGCGAAATGCTTGTATAAGATAATGTGGAAGTTTATCAACAAACCCAACTGTATCTGTAAGTAAACATTCTTCTTGATCTGATAGTTTCACTTTTCTAACTCGTGTTTCTAATGTCGCAAAAAGGATATCTTCAGCAAAAACCATTTTCTCATCATCTGCCACAAGCGCATTCATTAACGTTGACTTCCCTGCATTGGTATACCCAACCAATGCTACCGTTTTTATCCCTGTTTGTTTACGTTTTTCCCGTTGTGTCTTTCGCTCTTGAACCATCTTTTTTAGTTCTTGTCTCTTCTTATGAATTTTCGCTTCCAACTGTCGTCGATCCAATTCCAGCTTCGTTTCTCCGCCTCCACGATTATAAAACCCAGCACTTCCCCCTTGCCTATTTAAATTCTCATAAGTCCCTACTAACCTTGGCAATTGATACTGAAGCATACTGATTTCTACTTGTAACTTCGCTTCTTTTGTTTGGGCACGACGAGCAAAAATATCTAAGATTAACATCGTACGATCCATAACCACACAAGGAATTATCTCATCTATGTTACGTAGCTGTGATGGCGATAATTCATCATTAAAAATAACAACATCGATATCCTCTGCCGCTTCTGCAATTTCTTCTAATTTTCCTTTTCCTACATAATAATGCTTTTGCATGCTTTCTAGTTTTTGAACAATTTGTTTGATTGGTTCAAACCCACATGCATAAGCAAGATTTTCTAACTCTTCCATACTATATTCAAATGCTTTATCTTGAGGTGTTTCTACACCTACAAGGAGCACTTTTTCATTTTCAACTTCACTCATAAATACCTCCTATTTTCACGTCAAAAGTATAGGTACATATTACCTAAACAAATAAAAATAGTGAGACACCTTCAATTTTAAAATACAAAAAAAGAATCTATCCTATTTATTTAATATATAAATGTACCTCATTATAATTTTCTATTTCTGATTCTTATATAATAGCGCATTTTAAAACCCCCAATCGCATTCACCTTACCATATGTCCATATAAAATACAACTATCACTATTCTTTAATCTTTATTGATATCTTTAAAATATATTCCTCTGGTATTCGCGTTGAAATCTCATTTAATAAATAATCCTCATATGCTTCTTTTTCTAATGTGTAGTTATGTTCTTTCGCATATTGAAACATTTTATTATAAAATTCTTGTCTAATCATATAATCACCATATAAGTAACCTACAAGATACTTTCCTTTAGGTTTATATGTATTTGATTTTGGGATTCGATAATATAGTTGCATAGTTTCCTCTGTCCCATATGCTTTATATCTCTCATAATTCACTACAATTCCCCAAGGAAATGCACATTCAAACCCTTCATCACTTGCATATTGATAAAAGCGTGAAACCATTTTAGACAAAGAAATTTTCACACCATCCTCCAATCGCAAATCCGGACTCAAAAAAATAGGTTCCTTTTCATGATATTCAACTTGTATTGTTCCTACTTTTACCTTCTCTGCTTCCTTGGCCATCTCCATTTGCATATCCATCATATCTTTAATTTGCGTTAACTTGTCTATTTCTTCTTCAATTGTTTTTTTCTGTTTTGTAAATAAAGCAATCATTTTTTCTGGCGTTCTACTATCCGTGAATTTTTTTATCTCTTTTAATGGCATTCCAATTTCTTTTAATGTCCATATCATATTCATTGTATATAACTGGCGATAGTAATAATAACGATAACCATTATCTAATACAATTTCAGGAGAAAAAACACCAATTGAATCATAATAGATTAAATTTTTCCTACTGATTCCTGATGCTCTAGCAAATTGTCCAATTGATAAATACACTTCTTTGTCTAATTTTCTTTCCATATAATACCTCTTTTTCATTTTATTAAGATTAGGATTGACTGTCAAGTCGCTATACAGTTTAGAATAATAGTATAAAGAATTAACATATTTCTATAGTTTTGAAAGGAGGCCTTCTTATGAAAGCAAAAACTATATCAACAAACGCATTTAACAAACCATTATTTGAGAAAGACCTTGATTATGCATATCATACAAAAAAATACGTATATGATATAAAACAGCATTTCGGTAAAAATTTAAATAATGCAATTTATGTTACTTTATATCGATATCTATTGGATCTCTCACTGCATTCAAAAAAATCCCATGAAAATAGACGTTCTACTTTATGGTTAGTATCTACCTATTTTAACGAAGAATTTTTAGTTGCTCAAACTATCATTCATGATTTAAACAAACACGTACACTGCTTAAATACATACCATAGTAGTGAAATTGCTTTATTGATTATAGCTTCAAAATTTCATCTTTCGCCATCACAAATCTATATCATGATCGATATCATTTCAGAAATCACCAAAATAGTTAAATACTATTTTATGTATCCTATGGATATTCACTCACCTACTACCCATAGCTTTTTAGAACACATCAAATTACTGTCTTATCGTATCGTAATAAACAAATACGATAATAGCAATATTGTCGACATGTTAGATGTCTTCAAAGCAAAGTATATCCTTGCTTTTCAAGGTAGTGAAAAAGTAGCATCTTTTATCCAAAAAAAATATCGATTCACACTAACAAAAACAGAAAAGACTTTCTTAGCAATACACATTCAAACAATGATTTATAAATCTGAACACCAAAAAACCGACTTTTAGCTTTAAGTCGGTTTCACTTTGTCTTTTATAAAACTTCAATACTATATGATGTAGTAAAGGTTTCACCAGCAGTTAAATTCATCATTCCTTCACGTTTAGCAAATGGAAGATCTACCTTTTCAAAATCACCATGTGAATACCAAGGTTCAATACAAACAAAAGGCGCTCCTTGCGTTGGACTCCATAAAGCTAGTAGTGGAAACTTATCCATGGTTACTTTCACTTCATGCTTTGGCCCTTTCAAAGTCACATATGAACTTTTCATACCTTTATAAATAAGAGTTAAATATTTTTCAAACATTGCATAGTCCATAGGTATAGATTTCAAACTTACTTCCGTATACGTATGAGGAACCTTTTTATTTGGGTCAAATATCAATTGTTGAAGTTTTTCCTCTTTTTCAAATACAATTTGATAATCTTCAAATTTTTCATCTTTTTCTAATGGACAGCGAAATCCTGGATGTAATCCAAAGGTAAAGGGCATCGTTACTTGATCATTATTCGTAATTGCATAATAAATCTCAATTTTATTATCTACTAATTTATATGTAATCTTATATGTGAAATCAAATGGATATACTTTTTTTGTTTCTTGATTTGCATATAAGGCAAAAGAAATCATCGTATCACTTTGCTCAACACATTGTAAATCTGCATAACGAATCAATCCATGATTTTTAAAGGTGTATGTTTTACCATCAACCTCATAAGTTCCATTATATGTATTTCCGACAATTGGAAACAACGTTGGATTCTTACCAGACCAATATTTTTCATCTCCCTGCCACAGATATTCAATACCTGTTTCTTTATCCTTAAACGATGTCATTTCACCACCTAAAGTGGTAAATTCAACTTCAAAACGATTATTAAATATTTTCATATTACTCCCTCTTTCTTCCTTTATTTTATCATAAAATAACCATTTGTATCAGCAAAGTCATTCGCTTGACACATTACTTAAAAGAATATATCATATAAGTGTAAAGTGAAGTGTAAATATCCCTTTCCTATCTTCCTACTTCACTTTACACCCTAAAAAAAGGACGTAAGTCCTTTTTTTAGTTTCAACTACTATTCAAATGGTGTTCACAAAACCAACACACAAGCAAACTATACTATAAGCAGTTAGATAAGTTTCTTTCTCTCTCCCTAAAATAATCTTTTCTTCTTATCTAACTTTTCCCTCAAAAAAAAGATTCAATTGAATCTTTTTTTATATTCTTTTCTTCAATTCCTTAGAAAGCCTATTTAGGCTTCTTTTTTTGCCTTTTTGCTTAAATAAAACAACAAGAATCATTAACACAATTATTCCTGCAATAGTAATATAATACCATGGATCATCTTCTTCATCACTCCACATATTTAGTTTTTGCTTTTTCGCAACCGCTTCTTTTTCATAAAGCATATCTGTATAAGCATAATCACCATAAATGTATTTGACTTCTGCCAACCCTTCTTCTACCAATTCTTCCTGTAATAATTCCCCATCTACAAACACCCAAGCGAGAAGACGATCATATTTATCTCGTTTATTACTTGGTTCATACTCCAAACTAATTGCTTCTGCTGCTTCTAATTTATCGCAAACATAAGCACTGGATTCTTTACCATAACGCTCCTTTTTTTTCGTATATTCAGGTGCATTAATCGCTAGAAAACGTACTTTTTCTTCTTTTCCATTCACAAGAAAAGCAGCTGTATCGCCATCAATACACCTACTTAATGAAACAGTTTCTTGATCATTTGCTTGAATATTGGTTGTCATCATCAACAAACAACAAATACATATTAATTTTCTCATTTTAACTTCTCAAACAGCTCCTCATAAATCTTTTGTAGTTCTTCTTGTTCTTTATCCGTCATTTTTCTTTCAGTAGCATCATGATCATCCAATGTCCCCATATGGTGTGCAACAATTTTACCTTCTTTGATTATAATAACCTCCGGCACATATAAATATGTTTCACCATCATTTTCATCTAATCCATATGCTTTATCCAACAATTTAGTTGTCTCTTTTAGCCACTCAGGATGTGCTTCATTTGCTTCACTTTTTTTATTTACATAATAGATATTAGTTTCTTGTGCTTTGGCTACCTCATTCATGATTGGAACTGCTTCAATACACCAAGGGCATGTTGCATATCCAAAATAAATAATTCCTGAAAACTCTTTATCTTTTATAAACGTGTTTGCTTCATCAAACGTAACCTCTAAAAAGACATGATCACCATCCATGAAATTATCATATCCTTCCATATCTGCTTTCTCACAATCTACTCCACAAACATTCGTATTTTCTTTTTCTTTATTGTCATTACACCCTGCTAGCAATAAACAAATGCCAAACAATACAATTCCTATTTTTTTCATTTTAAATCTCCTGAATCATTTACAATTACTTTAATATCTTTTTTCTTTAATCGATTATCAATATACTCGCCAAATAATTCATATGCCAAGGCAGTACATGGTACAGCTAATAACATACCAGCTACACCAAATAAATCACCTAAAACGAAGATTGATAAAAGAACCCAAATTCCTGGCAAGCCAATACTTTTCCCAACAATCTTTGGATATATGATTTGACTTTCTAAATTCGACAGAATTTGGAAAATCACAATAAACCATATCCCTTGCAATGGATCAAAAGCAAAAATCAAAACAAAATCTATCAACATTGCAAATATTGGACCAAAAACAGGAACGATACTACATACCGTAATCGTCGTTGCCAATAATTCTGGGAGTGGGAAGTCAAGAATGATAAATACAATATAGAACATAATTCCCTTGATTGCACAATCAACCAATTGACCACCAACAAATTTTGTAAACATGTAATTCGCTTTTTCACCAATTCGGAAAATCTTATGACTATGTTTTAAATTAAAGCAAGCCAAAATCACCTTACGAATTTGATAAATAAATTTTTCTTTTCCTGCCAATAAATAAATGCTCAAACAAAAAGCTAAGAACCATTGGAAGAAAGCATTCGTAAACTCCATCGCATTCCTTATCACACCAGCTGTAATATCCCCAAAGAATGTAATACCTTTTTCAAATATTTGCTGCCATGACATATCTTGTAATTCCTTTATATATGCAATATCTTGCAAACGGAAATTAATATTAAAATCATCAAATATTTTATTCACAGAACGAATCCACGAATTTACAAGTTGTGGGAATCCTTTGAATACTTCAACCATACTTTCTGAAACCTTTGGAATAATAATCATCACCAATAAATATAAAAGAATTGTCGCAAAAATTAAGGTCAACAAAATAGAAATTGTTCGAATGAACCGTAAGAGAAATTTATTATTTCGCAATATTTTATTTAACCCCTGTTCAATTCTTCGCATTGGGATATTCAATACAAATGCAATTGCGATTGCATAAAAAAGTGGTTTTAAAAGCCCTAAGATAAGCATTGTATAATCAATGATTACTTTATAATTCAACATTACGGCTAATAAAACAATAACATATGTACAAACAAAAATTATATTTTTATTTTCACTTAAAAATTTTTTCATTCCATACCTCTTTATATATTTATTATATATGTTTTTCTTCTATTATGAAACCTATTTCATCATTCGATTATTAATCACTGCAATTGGTTTTCCGTTTTCTTTAATTACTTTCGTAATTCGATCATTCAATAAACATAGCACTTCATAAGAAAGCATATCTAATTCTTTCGCTACCTTTACTAAAGGTATATGTTCCCCAATGATTTCCACCTTTTCACCAATAGGATACATCTGATCAACCATAATCATCATCTGATCCATGCAAATTCGACCAACGATTTCATATGGATGTGTATCTATACATACAAAACGTCCTTGATTTTTCCTAATAAATCCATCCCCATAACCAATTGGTAATGTAGCGATAATACAATCTTTATAACATTCATAGGTAGCTCCATAACTAATGGTTTCACCTTTCTTTACTTCTTTAATATGCGTAATTGTTGAGTAGAGAGATAATACTGGCTTTAACAATTCCTTACTATCTACACTCTTGATTCCATATAAGGCTAATCCTACTCTTACTGCATTGCTACGCTTATCTACAACCGATAAACTAGCATCGCTATTCGCCGTATGAATCCATAAGAAATCATGCGCTAAACAATCAACAATATTATAAAACCAATTCATTTGAATTTCACAAGCAGTTTTATCTTTATTATCAGCACTATGAAAATGTGTATAAATCCCTTCTACTTGAATTTTTAATACCAAGAGCTTTGCTAAAGCTGCTTGTACTTCATCTACTTTTTTAAAACCTATTCGATTCATACCTGTATCCACTTTTATATGTACACGTAATTTCTCAAAATCTAGTTTTAACGTCTCTAGCTTTTCAATCCACGATAAAGAAAACACGCTGATTGTTAGATCTTGTTCAATCACTTGCGCAACACAATCATGATCAATATATCCAAGAATTAAAATATCACTATGAAATCCCTGGTGACGTAAAGAAAGTGCTTCATCAAAAGAAGAAACACATACATATGGGCAACCATTTTCTACAGCCGTCTTGGCAATATAATAATCACCATGTGAATATGCATTTGCTTTACATACACAAAAAACTTTCTTCCGTGTATGCTTTTGCATTGTCTCAATATTATCTTTAAAGTTATCTAAATCGATTTCACTATATGTTCCACGATATATCATAGATAACACCTATACAATTTTAGCCATATAATATGAAATATACCCTGCATAAACAATCATTATCAAATGAATCATTCCCATCACATCCAATTGAAATAAACTACGGAATGTACTTTCTATACTATATGGTAAATAGTTAAGTGAAAAAACTGATAGCTGGTGTGTAAATGCAACAAAATCTCCTAAGAACACACATAAAATAAAACAAGCTACACTTAAAATTGAAAACTTTTTATCAACACCACGTCCAAAGTATTTAATTGCATAACCAATTGCATATCCTGCAGCAATATAAAGCAAAGAATAGTACCATCCTGTCCCAGAAGTGATAAGCCCTATCACAATTGCACATAAAATCGCTGTGATAACGCCTGCTGCTACTGCAACTGGGAAACGTTGCTTATTTCTTAAATTATTAGGATTAAAAATATTCATAATCTACCTCCACTAATAAGTAGTATAGCATAAAAGAAAAACAATTGAAAAATTTCCAAAGCAAAATTCATTACAAAAATATTCAACAGTTTTCCTTATTAATAATACACAAAAAATGATGTTTAAATTTTTCTGAATAATTTCCAAGAAATATTCAAAAAATGGTTGACATCATTTTCTACAAATGATAGTATATAAAGGCGCTGGATAATATATCCACCAAGAAAATAACACGGAGGTTTAGCTCAGTTGGGAGAGCATCTGCCTTACAAGCAGAGGGTCAGCGGTTCGAGCCCGTTAACCTCCACCATTATGCCGACTTAGCTCAATCTGGTAGAGCAACTGACTTGTAATCAGTAGGTTGTGGGTTCAATTCCTATAGTCGGCACCATTTTTTTTGTGGGGGGGTAGCGAAGTGGCTAAACGCGGCTGACTGTAACTCAGTTCCTTAGGGTTCGACAGTTCGAATCTGTCCCCCCCCACCATTACTTTCTTGGGGTATAGCCAAGCGGTAAGGCACCAGACTTTGACTCTGGCATTTCACTGGTTCGAATCCAGTTACCCCAGCCAATTTCTTATATGTGACCCGTTAGCTCAGATGGTAGAGCATTTGACTTTTAATCAAAGGGTCGGGCGTTCGAATCGCCCACGGGTCACCATTTATTTATTTTTGCGGGTGTAGTTTAATGGTAGAACTTCAGCCTTCCAAGCTGACTACGTGAGTTCGATTCTCATCACCCGCTCCAAATGTAAAACAAAAACTTAACACTCAAATGTGTTAAGTTTTTTTATGCTTTTTAGAATACTTAATGATGACATTTATGATCATCACCATGATGGTTACATGGAAACATCCGTGCTATATATATTAATGAATGAGATAAAAGCTTTTGCACTACTTCATCTGTTTTTCCTTGCACACTTCTATATATGGCTATATTGTTTTCCATTAATATTTCTCTTAATATGATCAAGAAATCATAAACATCTCCTATTCTTATATTATTCAATGCTTAAAACTTACTTTTCGAATTTTTGTAATTCTTCATAAGCGATATCAATATAATAATATCCACCATTTGCTGAAGAATAACCATTATATACCAAGAGTAAAAGTGAATCTTTTTTAAAATAAGAATATACAGGTTGATCTACATCATTATAATTCTTATAAAATGCTGTATCTGCATTTTTTAAAGCATACAAAAGATTATCCCCATACTCATTCATAAAGTCCTCTCTTGCTCCACTCTCCTTAGTTAGAAATCTTGATTTGTCAAAAACAAAGTCAACTAACTCTTGATCTATATTATAGACATCTTTCAAACACAACCTTTCACCTGTGGCTAAATTATAATTCAAACTAAATGTAGGATGCCCTGAAACATTTCTATCGACTATTTCTACTGCTGTAAATTTTATACTGAAAATCTTTCCACGCATATTCCATTCATAATCTATACCAAGAGAAATATTATCTTTTTTATAAAGTTCATTTCCATTTATATCAGCTAAAAGTAACATTTCTATTTCATTATTAATTTTATTCTCAATATCTTTATTGTGTAATTGATTAATACTAGGGTATTTTATGTTAATTGTAGGTTCATCTGTATATATACTCAAAATTTCATTAACATAAATGACCTCATTAATACCAATATCATTATAAGCATCAGAATATAAAATATGATCACTATTTTTTTGCGTGTTTTTATCTTTTATAACTGGATTATTTTCCGTAGTTTCTTTTTTATTAGTATTAACACACCCCACAAAAAAACAACAAGACATAAGTATTAAAATTATAATCTTAATATTTTCTTTCATTTTTATCCTCTTTTCTTTAATCAAAATATTTCGATGCTTCATCATAGTATTGTTTTCTATCATTTAGAGATTCTTCATTATCCCATGGGTTGATTAATGCCAGTACATCCTCAACACTACCACCAGTGTCAATAACTGCATTAATTTCACGGTATTTCCAAAACCATCCTGCTGATTGCCATGGATAATTATCTGCGACATACTGATAGCCTTGATTTACTATTTCTGGATCATCTATTTGATATATTTCTTTTAAATATGCTGCAAAGGCTTTATAATTACAACGTCCGGTTAATTGGAGCCCTCCAGCACCTCGATATTTGCTACCATCACCTGGTTGTGTATTACCTAATTGTCCGCCACTAAATGTACCTGGTTCATATTTATCAAAAGCATTTGAATTATTACCATCCCACTCTACCATATCTCTTCCTCCACCAGTTTCTTTTGTAGCTTGCGCTATAAAATGCTTTATCCGCTCAGGAGTAGTAATATTATAATCTTCTAACGCTTTATTTAAATCATAAAGAAATTCTTCAGTTACAACATCTTTTCCATCTCTTGTCTTATTCCATCCCAATAATGTCAATTGCCAACAATCTACATAAATTGTGTAATCTACAAAACCTTGTTTGCTCTTTGTCAATTTATGTAATTCCTCTATAATTTCCTTTTTTCGTATCTCATCAGCATTCCAATATTCATCTACTAGTTTATCCTGTTTCGTTTGGATACTTTCCAAAAATCTTTTTTTAAGCACTTCAAATATTTTTCCTATTTCTAAACCTTTATCCTTTTCTTTTTTCTTACTTGTTTTTGATATGATATTTCCAACCCAACTCATCTGCTTGATATCTATTTTAAAGCTTCCACTTTTTTCATCCCATGTACCTTTTGATAACATATTCATTCCTTGCTTCACCTGATTGTAATAATATCTAGCTTCATCATAATATCCCTCTGCTTCAATATCAAAATTATACAACCTCTCTATCATATCTTGCAAATCCCTTGTTTCATATAACTCCATATCCATCCAAGGCTGTATACCTATCTCATATTCCATTATTTCTCTTAATCTATTAAACCTTTCAATTCCTTCATATAAATAATCAGTATCAATATACGCTGTATGCGACCCATCTACTTGATTATGAAATTCATTCATATATCGACTATTTGCATGGATTGTAGAAGAACACATATTTTGTATTCCTTCTAACAATGGAAGCCATACCATCTGAAAATATTCTTTTCCATTATCATATGCTTTTCCTTGTAATTGCTCCTCATTAATCAACCCTATGATTTCTTGTTTTAATTCTTCAATATCCTCTATTTTATTTTGCATATTGTGATTCATACCTTCCATCATAATATGCATCTCATTTGCATCAATAATCATTTCCTTCTCCCTCTATTCTTTTCTTCCTTTGCCAATACACTGCTTCTTCTTCCTGTTCATTTAATACTCTATTCATTTTTTTATACGCTTCTTTTTCAAACTCTATATATTCATTGTTTTTAATTAATACATTTTTATACAGCTCTTCCTTTTTACCATAAAAGGTATTGGCTCTATCTCCTTGATACCCTTCAAATACTAAAGCTAATACATTATTCGTTTCTTGTGTATGACAATATATTGCTTCTCCTGTAGATTCTATTTGCTTAAACTTTTGTTTGTTCCGATATCTTTTAATTTCTATATCCTCTAATTGTTTATTAAATTCATTATTCATAGTTATTTTACTTCTCGTATTGTCTTTGCCATCTTTTTATCAACATTGTCAAATGATTTTGCCATAATTAAGAAATAATCAACATCCTTTTGCAGATGAGATTCCAAATCAGATAATATAGAAAAAGTATCATTTTCACATGATACTGATTATAATATTGATTGTAGAGTACTTTTAGATACTTGTATTGAATTGTTTATTTTACATACTTTAGATTGAATCTTATGTAATATTGTTACTCTCGTGTTGACAATATCTAAACTAGATTTTAACATCATATTTTCACTTCCTTTATACACTTATGACGTAACCATTTAAATTAGCGTTCCCCTTCCATTTGAAAATTCAATCAATTCCTTGTAGTTCTTTCAGATATTATTTCTAAAAAAACAAAGGAGTACAAATACACCTTTGTTTTTTGAGCAGCTAATAAACTAATCGTTCTAATACCACAATATGTATCAACAATTACTTCATCACCTTTTAATTCTAATAAAGACAATGCTTTATCATATAGTTTTTCACATTGTTCATGATTGATTTGGTAAAATGACTTCGGTGATATTATCTTAAAAGTTAAGCCACAAAGTGTATCATAGAAATATCCTTTTCCAAATATGTTAAGTTTTTTTATACTTTTTAGAATATTTAATGATGACATTTATGATCATCACCATGATGGTTACATGAAGCATCTGTGCTATATATTAATGAATGAGATAAAAACTTTTGCACTACTTCATCCACTTTTCCTTGCACACTTCCATATATAGCAATATTATTTTCTTTTAATATTTCTCTTGCTCCTGCACCTATGCCACCACAGATAAGTGCATCAATGCCTTGATCTTTCAAAAACTTCCCTAAACTTCCATGCCCTTGGCCATTTGTACCAATACATTCACTATCAACAATTTTATTATCTCTTATCTCAAAGATTTTAAACTGTGTAGTCTTTCCAAAGTGTTGAAACACATTTCCTTCATCATAAGTAACTGCTAATTTCATTTTCTTTTCTCCTTTATTATTTCTAATTCAATGCTTATTCCTTACTACATGTTCCCCTCTTGCAACATTTCTTTTTATGATTACATTCCCCACAGATTTTATACTCTCCTCCTTCTATGAGCAATGTATCTCCATGTACTAAGAAGGAAGCTATTTTCTTTCTACTCCTTGCATAAATTGCTTGGACTGTTGTACGTGCTACTCCCATCTGTTTTGAACATTCCTGTTGATTTAGACCTTCTAAGTCAATCAATCGTATTACCTCATATTCATCAACACTTAAAATAATTTTATTTATATCGTTTCTTGTTTGAGAATGAAAACAGTTATGTTTTGGTAAATGGCACACGTTTCTTCCTTTTTGTGGTCTTGGCAAAGCTTCACCTCTTTTCTATTGCATAATACGCCCATTATCGACATATGTCAATAATGGATAAAAAATAAAACACTCTATCATTTAGTAGAGTGTTTATAAATAACAATCAATACTATTTTATTTTCATAGTCGCTTGAATTCCTGCTATTGTACCATCAGCAACAGCAGTTGATATTTGACGAACTTTTTTTACTCGAACATCTCCAACAGCATAGACATTTGGAAGGTTGGTTTCCATATTTGTGTTTGTCTTAATGTATCCATTTTCTAATTCTATTTCTTTACACCACTGTGTACTTGGATGAGAGCCGATATAAATAAATATTTGACCTCCAGATAAAGGAATTATTCTTTCTTCTTTATTGCTGTTATTTATTACTTTAATAGACTCTAATCGCTCATAATTATCTACCTCAGATAATGAACTATCAGTAATTACTTCAATCGTGTTTGAATTCATAATAGGGTTTTTAAATTGTTCAATACAAGATAATTCTTTTTCTAAAATAATCATATATACTTTTTTAGTTTTCTTTGCTAAATACAACGCCTCTTTAGCAGCTCCATCAGAACCTCCTACAACACAAACACACTTGTCTTTGTATTGTTCTACTTGTTCAAAAGAATTATGCAATGCTATCGGATATTTAAATTTGCTCTTATTAATATTAGACAATTCGTTTTGAATTGTACCTGTAGCTATAATAACCACCTTAGCTTGATAACAATCTTTATCGGTACGTATTTCTTTTGTATCACCTGATAAATTTGCATCTAGTATATTCCCTTGTACAATTTCTATATCCATCTCTTTTACTTGCTTCCAAATGCGCTTTGCTAATTCTGGACCAGATTCATCATTTAAAACACCTGCATAATGAGTTACCGTTGAAATATTTTGAATCGTTCCTCCAACAAAGGATTCTTTTTCTATCAACAGAACATTTTTTCCTCTACTCTTTGCATAGATTGCACTAGACATTCCAGCAACACCTGCTCCAACAACTATTATATCGTACATATAAAATCTCCTTCTCTTTATTCTATATACAGTATACGCTCTTTCTTACACAATTAGAAAGTAAAGTGATAAATCAATTAAGCTACACGCTTACCCATTGTCCTTCTTATGCTTTAGTTGACATATAGCTTGGGTCATTGTCCCCATTGGACAATATACACACCATGATCGTGGCTTAAACAAGAACATGCTCACGATTCCTAGTATTGTTGATGTCAACATTACACTATAAAAACCAAAAGCAAATTGAGCTACCCAATTGCTAACAATTGACGTATTACTCCACCACCAAGGTAATTTAAATACCCACATTAACGTAACTACCTCTTTTAGTGAAGCACCTGCAAAAACTAAATAGGTATTCCAAATCATCAATAGAAACATTGACATAAAAAAGACTAAAAAACCATAGCGAAACCATTTTGTACGCAAAATTTTTGGTGATATTTTTCTTTGTGATAAGCCATATTTTTCTCCTAAAATTTCTAATAATTGTCCTCTCCCGCAATACTTATTACAATAAGCTTTATCCCCACCAAAAATTGAGATCAACAATGGAATACTAAAGCAAAGTAAACCAAGCCAAGCAAATAAGATATTAAAAAAACCAAGAATTAGATATACCAAAGATACCACCCAAAGATACTCATACCAATGCTTTTTCATGTCCCTCTACCTCCCTCATCACAATTTCAATCACATCAGCAGGACAAACCTTAGCACACTTTCCACATCCCACACATTTGTTTTCATCCACTTGTGCATACAATCCCTTGTGTATTATAATTGCTCCAACTGGACAATACTTCACACAATTACCACAAGCTACACAAGCTTTACCAATTTGTGCCTTTTTTCGTTTTATCATATAAATACTCCTTTATAATCTTATCCATATACAAAATATGTAAGAGTGTTATTATATCTCTTACATATTTTATACCCTTACTTTTCTTCTACGCTTTTAGAACGTTTCCATTCATCATACGTTAAATATCCACCAAGTAAATTGTATAAATTTGAATACCCTAACTGGTGTAATAAACACAATGCATAGTGTGCTCGCTGACCTACTTTACAATATACAACGATTGGTGTATTTTTATCTTTTGATAATTTATCTATATTATGACGCAATGTGTCAAGTTCAATGTTTATAGCACCTTCTATATGACCACCTTGATATTCTGAATCTGTACGAACGTCCAATAAAATAACATCCTTTTCTCTATTGTCTACATCTTGTGATTTCATTGTCTTATATAATCCATCAATTTCATGACTTGCTGCATATCCTAAAATGTTTACAGGATCTTTTGCACTTGAGAATGGCGGAGCATAGCATAGTTCTAATTTTGCTAAATCTGTTACTTTTAATTTTCCAATAATTGCTGTCGCTATAACATCTATTCGTTTTTCTGTTCCTTCGTAACCAATTCCTTGTGCTCCTAAAATATCTAAAGTATCTTTATTATAGACAACTTTCAAAGTTAAGTTTTTTGCATTTGGATAATATCCTGCATGATTTGAACGATGAACAATGGTAGTAGAAACAGGAATACCTAAATTGTTTGCCATCACTTCATTAAGTCCTGTAGAAGCTGCTACCATATCAAAAACCTTTGCTACACTTGAGCCCAAAGAACCTTGATAATCAATTTCCTTTCCATTTATGTGATCTGCTACTAATCGCCCTTGACGATTCGCTGGCCACGCTAATGGAATGTATGTTGGCGTTTGTGAAACTAAATGATTCACTTGAATCACATCTCCAACTGCATAAATATTAGGATCTGATGTTTGTAAATGTTCATTTACCACAATTGCTTTTCTTATACCCAATTCAAGATTTGCTTGCTCTGCTAATTTAGAAGCTGGAGATACTCCAATTGCAAGAATAGTAAGATCCGATTCTAGCATTTCTCCATTATCTAATAACACCGTTTTTCCATTATTAGCAAAGCCTTTTAATCCTACACCAAGTTTTAATTTAACACCTTTTCTGATCATTTCATTTTGCAAAATCGCAGCCATTTCTTCATCAAATGGTGTAAGTACTTGATTCGCTAAATCAACAAGCGTTACTTCAATACCCAAATGATGTAAATTTTCTGCCATCTCAACACCAATAAAGCCACCACCAACAATAACTGCTTGCTTAGGGTTATGTCTTACTACTTCTTTAATTTTATCCGTATCCGGAAGGTTGCGTAACTTCAACACATTTTCCGCTTCTTCCATACCTTCTAAATTAGGCCAAATCGGGTTAGCACCTGGTGATAAAATCAAACGATCATAAGATTCTATATATGTTTCTTTTGTCTTATGATTATATACAGTTACATTTTTCTGTTCGCGATGAATTTCTGTAACTTCTTGGAAATTACGAATATCTAAATCAAAACGCGTAGTCATTCCTTCTACTGTTTGAACTAATAATTTATCTCTTTCTTTTATTACTCCACCTATATAATATGGTAACCCACAGTTTGCAAATGAAATATATTCATCTTTTTCAAACATAATAATTTCATCATCTTTTGATAATCTTCTCAATCTTGCAGCTGCTGAAGCACCTCCAGCAACACCACCAACTATTAATATTTTCATACTTTTCCTCACAATATTTCTATTTTATTTCGCCATTATCTTGATTTCATCAATAAATCTACAGCTTGTTCAATTTCTTTATCACTATATTCTTCACTCTCATACAATTCTTTTAAATTATTAACAACAATTAATGCAATGATACGATCAATACTAGAACGCACAGCACTCAATTGCGTAACAACCTCTTTACAACCTTTTTCATCTTCAATCATTTTCAAAATACCTCGAAGTTGCCCTTCGCTTCGTTTTATTCGATTGCTAATATCACTACTGCATTTCATCTAGATACCTCCTTATCTGTTCATAAACCTTATACTATCTTCCCTCGCCAACTACTCATTCCTCCACTCACATTAATCACATCATATCCTTGTTTAGATAAATAGTGACATGCCTGTTTGCTTCGCATTCCTGATTGACAAATTACATATGTAGTTCCTTTTAACTTAGTATTTTCAATATTAGACAACGGTGCATTAATTGCACTCTTGATGTGTCCATCTTTAAACTCATCCTTCTCTCTTACATCTAAAATTGTGGTCTTGTCTCCTTGTTCTACCAATTCTTGCAATTTCACTGCACTTATCGACTTTATTTTTGAAAAAAACATACTTATCTCCTTTATACCCTAGGGGGTATTATTAATGTTATTCTATCGTCTTTCTTTGTTCGTGTAAATTAAGATGCACTTAATATTACAAAAAAAGCAACCACAATATTATGGTTACTTCCACTTTCTATTTTGTATATAATTTTAACGCTTCGAAAATCGTTTCATATTCTGTCGAAAAAGCACTATCTTTATTCCACAAAAATGTAAAATCATGAATAACTACAAAATCCGATAGTGGTATCTTTCTCAATGTCCCATTTTTCAATTCTTCTTCCACTGCTGATTTATACAAAAAGGCTATTCCACAATCCTGGCATAAAAGATTTACAATTGTATGTATATTGCCTATTTCTACTTTATGCTTAAAATCATCTATTGACATATTTTTAATTGCCAAGGTTTTTGACAATATTGCCCTTGTCCCTGAACCATGTTCACGAACAAGCAAACGCTCTGAAACAAGATCTTTTAAATAATGAATTGGTTTTTCAAACATATGATCTTTTGCTGCTATTGCAATATACTCCTCACTCTTATATATTTGTGCATTATAGTCATTACTATTAAAATATCCTTCTACAATTGCAAAATCAATTTCCCCATGACGCAAATAAGAAAGCAAAGTTTGTGTATTTGCATATCGTACTCTAATATCTACATTGGGGTGCATTTTAATAAAATTAGCCAAAGCAGGTACAATTGTATATTCCCCTATTGTCATTGTAACACCAAATGTTAATGTCTTTTTCCCATCAAGACTAACTTTCATACGTTGTTTTAACGTATTTTCATCATTTCGCATCGTTTCTAAGGTAGAACGTAATATTTCACCAGCAGGAGTAAGTAGCAATTTCTTTTTATCACGAATAAAAAGTAGTGTCTCATATTCCTTTTCTAAATATCGAATATGCTGAGAAACAGCAGGCTGAGTAAGATTTAACACCTTAGCAGCATGGGTAAAATTCATATACTCACAAACCTTTAAAAAGGTTTCCATTCGAAAATCTAACATCATTACCTCCATATATTGATTATTATGCTAACCATAACAAATATTTATGATTATATCAATTATTATAATTTTACAAAATGATTATACATGTATATAGTAAAAGGGCATACATTCATAATGTGGAGGTATTTTATGAAACTCATTTCAAACAATTGGCAAGGAATCCTTTTCTGTCTTGCATTAGCAATTCCGTCTTATTTTCTAGGTAATCAATTCCCTATTATTGGTGGTCCAGTTATCGCCATTGTTAGTGGAATGATTTTAGCTATTTTCATAAAGAATAAAAATTCATTACATGATGGCGTTAAATATACATCTAAAAAAATACTACAATACGCTGTAATATTATTAGGTTTTGGGATGAATCTGGAGGTTGTTGTTCAAACCGGCAAACAATCTTTACCAATTATTATTTGTACAATTTCTACTTCCTTGGTGATTGCATATGTATTGCATCGGACAATGAAAATCCCTAAAAAAATATCTACCCTTATTGGTGTTGGTTCCTCTATATGTGGAGGATCAGCAATTGCTGCTACAGCTCCTGTAATCGATGCTGATGAAGAGGAAATCGCACAAGCAATCTCTGTTATTTTTCTTTTCAATATAATCGCTGCACTTATTTTCCCTATGTTAGGGAATGCCATCGGCTTCTCTACCTCCTCAGGTGATGCCTTTGGTGTCTTTGCTGGAACAGCCGTAAACGACACCTCTTCGGTCAGCGCTTCAGCATCTACATGGGATTCCATGCATAATCTTGGAAGTCAAACATTAGATAAAGCTATTACTGTAAAACTTACTAGAACCCTTGCAATCATTCCTATAACTTTATTTTTAGCTTTCAGAAGAAGTAAAAATACGGAAGCAACCAATGAAAAAAAAGCATCTATTAAAAATGCTTTTCCCTTCTTTATCTTACTTTTCATCTTCGCCAGTTTCCTTACTACCATCGCTACATCAGCTGGTATTAGTGAAGATGTTTTCGTACCAATGAAATTCTTATCTAAATTCTTCATCATCATGGCAATGGGTGCAATTGGTTTTAATACCGATGTTGTAAAACTAATTAAGAGTGGTATTCGCCCCATCCTATTAGGTATGTCTTGTTGGATTGGAATAACTATCGTTTCCTTAGTGATGCAATATATGATGAACATTTGGTAACATTTTATCAATTCAGAAATACTGCTTTAAGTACAGAAAAATATTCTCTTATATAATTTGCAGTGAACCCTTTATATAACTTTTGGGATGGAGAACAATATGCTTTCATCCCTATTTTATTGGCGATATATTTTGCTCGAAATGCATGGAAATTATTAGTAACAATCAGAAAAGATGCATCTTTATTATCAACTAATGCATATGAATTCCTCAAATTTTCATAAGTTGAAAAAGAATTATCTTCTAATAAAATTTGTTTCTTTGAAACCCCTAACTTAACAAGATATTTTTTCATTACTTCTGCTTCGCTATACTTTTTATCACTCGCTTTTCCACCACTACAAATGATCTTTACATTAGGGTATTGTATATAACAATCATACGCCTCCTCTAATCGATAACGTAAAGCTTTACTAGGTTGGTCTCCTTTAATTGCAGCCCCCAACACAACAATATAATCCGGTTTCACATCATCCTTTTTTACACCATTAATAATTACAAGTGTTTCAATAAGTAGAAAACTAACAATAAAGGTTGTAACACACACCCGACAAACGTATTGAAAAGGTTTTGGTAATTTCGCTAAAATGTTTTGCTGTTGACGGAAACATACAAAAGAATATGCACACAACAAAATACCACCTATACATAATAAAATCGTAAATAGATTCCACCAAAGAAACAGATTAACGATACAAAAAACACCTGTAAAAAAATATAACCCATACTTCATCTTTTGAAAATTATTCATATTACATCTCCATTATTTCTATTGTTATTATATTTCAACTTCATAAATCCTTGATGTTTCTCCATCTGGATGCTCACCATCGCCAATATAAGTAAATCCATATTGTTCATAATATCCAATATGATCACTACATAAATATAAACGTTCATATCCCATTTGCTTCGTATCATCTTTAATTTTATCAATCAAAAGTTTTGCATATCGATTACCACGATAATTTTCTTCAACATACAAAGCACAAAGCCATGGTTTTAAATCTGTCCGATTGATAAAATCATTTTCAATCAAACCTGCACAACCAGCAATAGTATTAGAATCAAAAAGTAAATACCATTGCGGCAAATTTGAAGTTGCTTGTAAGCTTTTGAGAATACTGTCTTCATAAACTTTTTCATCTACTATATCTCCCCATTTTGCTTGAAAATAACGGATAGCTTCCAAGGCATATGTTTGTTGTTCTCTTATTGAAATAATATGCATACAAAAATCCCCTTTTTCATTTCTTCTAGTATATCATTAAACTTTGTTTTGACAACCTCCTTCAACCATGCTAGTATTATTAAAAATAAAATCAATGATTTGGAGTAGTAAGTTTAAATGAAGATTATAGAGAATTGCGGACGGTGGAAAAGCAATATCCTAATTTATTCTGAATGGACCAATGAGAGCGATCCGAAATTTTGAAAGTAGGCATCGACGGATTTACCCCGTTAACAGTAAACGTGTATGATAGTACACGATAAAAGACGTTTTACGTCATGGTGGCTTAACAAGTATAACTTGTCCTTTATTGGGACAAGTTTTTTTATTTTAAGGAGGTGGTACGAATGGAAGCTGATTGGGATTGGAAGGCATACAAACAACATAGAAAAGGAGAAATAAAATATGAACTATGGCATTTTTGGTGGACAATATGTGCCACAAGAACTTTTAAAAAGATTAGATGAAATTGAACATGAATTTAACCAAGCAATACAAGATGAAGATTACAAACAAGAATTTATATACTATTTAAAAAATTATGTTGGTAGACCTTCCCCATTGTATTACGCTAAGAATTTAAGTCGTCTTTATGGGGGTGCAAAAATTTATTTAAAACGAGAAGATTTAAACCATACAGGGTCCCATAAAATAAACAATGCTATTGGACAAGTATTACTAGCCAAAAGATTAAACAAGACTCATATCATTGCTGAAACAGGTGCTGGGCAACATGGTGTTGCCACTGCCACCGTATGTGCGATGTTCAATCTTAAATGTACAATCTTTATGGGTGAAGAAGATATGCGTAAACAAAGTGTAAATGTTGAAAAGATAAAACTATTAGGAGCTGAGGTGATTTCTGTCACAGAAGGATCAAAAACACTAAAAGAAGCAGTGGATGTAGCCTTTCAATATTTATTAGACCATGATGATGTATATTATTTAATTGGTTCTGCTGTTGGTCCACATCCATACCCACAAATGGTAAAATACTTTCAACAGGTTATCGGCGAAGAAACAAGAAAACAAATTTTAGCGATGGAAAACACCTTGCCTAAAGCAGTTGTTGCTTGTGTTGGAGGAGGTAGTAATTCAATTGGAATGTTCTCAGGATTTATCCATGATAAACTTGATATTTACGGTGTTGAAGGTGCAGGATATGGCATTGAAAGCAAGATGCATGCTTCAGCGATTGCCAACAATAATATTGGTATTATACATGGTATGAAAACATATGCCATGACCAATGAGAATGGTGAAATAGCAGAAGCATATTCTATTTCATCTGGACTTGATTATCCTGGGATTGGTCCAGAGCATGCTCACTATTATAATGAAAACCTTGTTCATTATGATTCTGTTACTGACAAAGAAGCCATTGAAGGTTTTAAAGACTTGTGTAAAAGTGAAGGCATTATTCCAGCTCTAGAAAGTAGCCATGCCCTTGCCTATACCAAGAAGATTGCCAAAAAGTATAAACCAGATGATAGTATTGTCGTTTCCCTATCTGGTAGGGGTGATAAGGATGTTTCTACAATCTTAAACTACCAAGATTAAAATAATAAAATTCACAAATTTCATTGTCTTCAACAAGACAAAGTGATAATATTGAATTAGGAACCAGATGATGTTAGATTGTTGAAAACAAGCTAATATAAAATACTCTAAAATTGTTCAGGGTGTTTTATGTTGGCTTTTTTATTAGAAAGGAGGTAAAAAATAAAACCAAAAGAATTGCTTTGTTAAAAAGAACTTATAAAGAAAGGCTGGAAGAAATATGAAGAAAATTATTAAGATTGTATTATCAACTATTTTATCTTTAAGCATATGTTCTAATTTAATGATTACGGTCCATGCTGATGCAACTTTGGATCAATATATCGCAGAGCTTATCTATTATCATGCAAATGGGGCAGAAACAGATGAATTACGTATTTTAGATAAAATAAAAGGCATTTCATCAGAAGAATATAATAAATGGAGAGATGTTATGGATTATTGGTATTGGATTGAAAGTGATATGGTAGAAAATGTTGGTGTTGCTCCAGATTCACTACCAAATGATTCTACACATGCATTTGTAGTTTTAGGTTTTGCTTTAAATAATGATACCGGTCAAATGGAACCAGAACTTATAGGACGTTTAGAAGTAGCAAAAGCTAGTGCTCTAAAATATCCTAATTCTTATATCCTTGTTACAGGTGGAGTTGAAAAACATGGTAACACGGAAGGCGATCTTATGCACGACTGGCTAGTTGCTGAAGGTATTGATGATAATCGCATTATCGTTGAAAACCAATCGAGGAATACAGCTGAGAATGCGTTGTTTAGTTTTGATAAACTATATAATAATTACAATGTTAAAACTGTTTCCATCATTACAAGTCAATACCATTTAAAAAGAGCTAGCATCTTATATTACACACAAGCAATGCAATCAGCAAAAATATATGGAAAAACACCAATTGAAATAATTGGTAATGGAAATGCTGGTTGGTATCGTAGTGATAAAACAGAAGAACCAATGACTAGTAAAGCTTATAGCTTATCACTAATTGCTGGCGGTGATGTGAATGCTAACTTAATGTCATTAATGCAATCACTACCTGCAACATCTATATTACAAAGTATAGCAATTAAAGGCGATAAAGATTACATACTTGGTAGTCCATTAAATATCAAAGTAACTGCTACATATGATATCGAAAATTACCAACGTGATATTACTTCATTAGCCACAATAACTGGGTATGACCCTAATAAACTAGGTACACAAACAGTGAGTGCAGAATATATAGAAAACAACGTAACAAAACGTGCAACTTTTAATGTAAAAGTTAAAGCGAAAGCGACAACAACAGTTAATGCGAAAGCACCAGCTACTGGCGATACAACAAACTATGCGCCACTAACTGCACTATTTACATTATCACTTATTAGCATTGTAGCAATTTTAAAACGTCGTCAAAATATATAATATAAAAAGCAGCTAGTTGGAATAAAATTCCAAACTAACTGCTTTTTTTCATTCTCACATCTTCTTTAAACATATTCCTTGAAGGATTCCCCTCACAACGATAGTGTTTACCATTTTTCAAATCATATACAGAAGCCCAGATTGTATCAAATATATCAGGAGTTTCATATTGACACATAAATCCATACTTCCCCGCCAACAAATCTTGAACAAACGATAAAGAATATGTATGTTTTGCCAATGCATTCATTGCAACAGAATACCGTTCTTGTGAATGAATCGTATCAGGAACATCACTCACTTTGTATTTCTTCATTGTAGGCGTTTTAAAATCATTTGTTGATACAACAAAATTATCATCATAGCCTCTAAATACCACTTCCTTTGCATTGCACTCTGCTACTACCATATCCCCACTTGCATCCGCAATCAACAAACTATGTGAAGAGGAATGTGGAACTTGCTTAAGGAGTTCTATTGCTTCTTTTGTAGTCTTGCATTTTTCTAAAATCATTCTTACTAAGATTCCTGCATTTAATCCTGGAGCTATCACCTTAGGAACAATAAAATTCAACCCCACTGCCAATCCATGTTCATTTACTCCATCTTCCATTTGAACAAATGCTGTTGTATTCCCAATAAATGAATAAGCATTATCCAATCGATAATATGCACTAATTGTTAAATCTTTAACAACACTCATAAAATCACTATTGCGTGCAAAGAAGATATGATCATCATCTTTACAAGCTATACATGTACACCAATTATCTTGAGTGTAACAATAAATACAAAAAAGCCATGCCGCTAGTTTTTCAAAACTCATTTCTAAGCCATCCGCAATTCCTTGCATTTCTTCTAAAATTGCTGGATACCACTTCTTACATACTTCTATACATTGTATACCAAACTTCAATTGCTCTTCAGGTTGTTTAGCAAATTTGAAAACATCTACACCATTCTTTTTCATCATCGAACCAAACTTAAAACCTGCTTCATAATAACTACCTTTAAATCTTGGATGATACATAATTCACTTCCTTTCCAATTCAAATTAACACAATAAAAATTTTAAGTAAACAACTATATTTAATTAATTAAAATGAAAAAATAATCATTTAATTTTTCATTTTAATGAAACAAAAAAAAGAAATGTTCTTCGTCTTTTGTAAACGTTTTGAACCATTTCTTTTTATGCTTCTTTAGGGATTGGTTTTTTGATGAGTTTTGCAAAAGTTGACACAAATAATATACCTAATGCTAAAAGTCCTGCACTGCTTAACGTATCCAATCCAATATCTAAGGCAGCCTGTAAATCATCATTTACTATGGATAACATTGTCAAGTACATTCCATTTCCAGGAACAAGTGGAATTAAGGCACTTAATGCAAACGTAGTCACGGTTGTCTTACGAATTCGAGCAATTACTTCTGAATAAGACGCAAATGCTATCGCTGCCATAAATATAGATAGATTATTCCCCCAGCCTATCATCGTTATGACTTCAAACACAAAACATCCAATCGCTCCACCAAAACCTGCAAAAATGAGATTGTCCTTTTTCACATTGAATAAAACGCCAAAAAACAAAGATGCCATGAAGGCGCAGATTACTTTCCCAATCATCCTACACACCACCTCCGATATACAACATCCATAAACTCAATACAACACCAGCTCCTAACGCCAAAGCAATTGCTATTAGGAAGGCTTCAATCGCTCTGGTAGCTCCTGACAGTAAATCACCAGAAATAGAATCTCTAACAGCATTGGTAATAGCAACGCCTGGAACTAGTAACATTAAACTACCAATAATAACTTTATCTTTTGAATCAACAAGTCCTATATATGTCATAATTAGTGTTAAACAAGTAAGCATCGCTGATAATATCATTATCTTTACAATTGCATTAATGTTTTTACGTTCCATAGATGCTCCTATATACTGAACACTTACACCAATCAAAAAAGCGCTACAACCATCAAAAAAGCTACCACCAAAAAACAAGGTAAAAAACAAGGCTGCAAAGCCAGAAGCTATTAATTTTATATTTGATGAATATCCTTGATATTGAGCAATTATTTTCAGCTTATCATAAGCTTCTATCTCATTGATAAGTTTTTCATTACATTTTCGAGATACATCATTCACTGAATTGATTTTCTCCAAATTAATGCCACTTCCTTTAATTCGTAATACTTTTGAATATGTTTCATCCTCATAATCAAAAGAAACGAATAATCCTGTAGGTGTTGCAAAGGCATTCGCATCAACAACAAGAAAAGCCTCGCAAATACGAGTAACTGTTTCTTCTACACGAATTGTTTCAGCACCACTCTCCAACAATATTTTACCTGCTAAGGTGCCTGCTTTTAATACAACATCTGGTTTCATAACTACCTCTATAATCTATTACTTTCGTTTTTGTCGTCTATAATCATTACCAAACCTTTTATTACCACGTTCATAATGATGAGAGCGATCTTTAATTAAACACTTCTTTCCTTGTCCAATCAAATCATCTCGCTTAGCAAGTGTTAACGCTTCATAAACCAAATCATAATTTTTAGGATTACGATATTGAATCAATGCTCGTTGCATTGCTTTTTCTTTGGATGTCTTTGGGACATAAACAGACTTTTTATCTCTAGGATCTATTCCTGTATAATACATAGCAGTTGATAATGTTCCAGGTGTAGGATAAAAATCCTGTACCTGCTCTGGTTGATGATAAATATCTCTTAAGTATTCTGCCAATTCAATTGCCGCATGTAAATCACTCCCTGGATGAGATGACATAAGATACGGTACTAAATATTGATTCTTATGATATTCATCATTTAAGCGATAATACTTTGAAACAAATTCTTGATATAACTCTTTATGGGGTTTTCCCATCTTATCTAATACTTTATTACTTATATGTTCAGGTGCTACTTTCAATTGCCCACTAATATGGTGTTGAGCAAGTTCCCTAAAAAAGCGATCATCTCTATCATACATCAGATAATCATAGCGTATTCCACTGCGTACAAAAACTTTCTTCACATTTGGTAATTCCCTAAGCTTTTGCAAGAGCTGTAAATAATCTTTATGTGACACTTTCAAATTATTACAAGGTTTAGGCCATAAACATTGTTTTTCTTTACAAACCCCATGTTCAATCTGTTGCTCACAAGAAGGCTCTCTAAAGTTTGCTGTAGGCCCTCCTACATCATGAATATATCCTTTAAACTCTGGATCCCAAACCATTTTTTTAGCTTCTGCTACAATTGATTCATGTGATCTTGCTTGAATTACTCTTCCTTGATGAAATGTCAATGCACAAAAATTACATGCTCCATAACATCCACGATTTGAAATCAAAGAAAACTTAACTTCATCGATTGCTGGAACATGACCGATAGCTTTATACATAGGATGATAATTACGCGTATATGGAAGTGCGTAAGCCCGATCAAATTCATTTTGTGTAAGTGGACGATTAGGACGATTTTGTACAACATACCACCCTTGATATGCCTCCACTAATGTTTTTGCTTTAACATGATCCGTATTTAAGTATTGAGTGTGAAATGATTTTGCATACATTTCTTTTGATCGTACAATTTCCTCATAAGTTGGTAAGAAAACAGGTTCAAAAGCCAATGAAGGATCTTTCGTTTTAAATACTGTTCCATCTAAATATGTTAAATCTTTGATATCAATTCCACTATTTAATGCATCTGCAACTTCAATAACACTGTTTTCTCCCATTCCATACATCAACAAATCTGCATTGGCATCAATAACAATTGATTTTCTAACTTTATTATCCCAATAATCATAATGAGCAAGTCTTCTTAAACTCGCTTCAATTCCTCCAAGGATAATATTCGCATCCGGATATGCCTGTCGTGCCATCTGCGAATATACAATTACTGCTCGATCAGGTCGCTTTCCACTCTCTCCATTTGGTGTATAACTATCCTTTTTTCGCTTGCGTTTACTCACTGTATAATGATTTACCATAGAATCAATATTTCCTGAAGAAATCATAAATCCTAATCTAGGTTTTCCAAAACGTTGAAAATCTTTCACATCCCGCCAATTTGGTTGTGCTAAAAAGCAAACTTTATAGCCATGACTTTCCAACGTTCGACAGATAATAGCTGCACCAAAAGAAGGATGATCAACATAAGCATCCCCACACACATATACAAAATCGGGTTGTTCCCAACCACGTTCTAACATTTCTTCTTTTGTAACCGGTAAAAATTCATTCATATCACTACCACCTGCTTTATTTCCATACTACATTATACTATAAATTTATGTGCTTTTTTATTATTTATAAATAAAAATAAAAAAACCTGTTTTCACAGGCTCTTTAGTATAAATCTTTAATTTCACTTGCTGCTTCTTCATCCAATACAAGTGTAAAATTCGGGTGTAATTGAAAAATTGATGATGGTACATTTTCGCTTACTGGTTCAAAGAAAGCTTTTTTAATAATAGCTGCTTTCCCTTTCCCACTAGCAAACATCACTGGTGCTTTAACATCCATTACACTTCTTGGACCCATTGTCACATAGAAAGTTGGTACCTCTTCATCTTTTCCACCTACTTCACCTTTGATGATATCATACATCTCAGGATAAACATCAATAGCTACCGAAGATGTTCGATCACCAAATTTCGTTGTTCCTGGTAAATTCCCACAGAAATGACCATCTGCTCCAATTCCCATGAAAAAAGCATCTAAGCCTCCTACATTGGCTAAGTAATCATCATGTGATTTATAATTGTTTTCATCTAACACATGTACTTGATCCATTGAAATACCTGCAGGATCAAAATACATTTTCTTTAGATTCTCAATCGTTACACCATATCCTCCACGTTTTGCATATGGAATTTCGTCAAAATTATAATATGTTACATTATCAAACGCTTTTTTATTACGGATTTCTTCGCTTAATAACTCATATAGACGCTTTGGTGTCGAACCTGCAGTAATGGCAAGATGTACAGCTTTATCTTTATACATCTCTGCTAGTAATAAATGCATTACCGTTTTACTCATTTGCTCATAATCTTTTTCAATAATAATTCTCATAAAAACCTCCTATACTAAATCTTTAATTTCACTTGCTGCTTCTTCATCCAATACAAGTGTAAAATTCGGGTGCAATTGGAAAATTGATGATGGTACATTTTCGCTTACTGGTTCAAAGAACGCCTTTTTGATAATAGCTGCTTTTCCCTTTCCATTAGCAAACATCACTGGCGCCTTTGAAGACATTACACTTCTTGGTCCCATCGTTACAAACGAATCTGGAACTTCATCAATATCTCCTCCTACTTCACCAACCAATGCTTGTTTCATATCAGCAGGAATCTCTATTTCAACCGTTTTATTCTCAAACTTTGTGAAACCTGGCATATTCCCACAGAAATGTCCATCTGCTCCAATACCCATAAAAATAGCATCTAAGCCTCCAATAGCTTCTAAATGATCATCATGTTGCTCATAATTGCTTAAATCTAACACATGCACCTGATCCATTGAAATACCTGCTGGATCAAAATATGCTTTCTTCAAATTTGATATTGTTACACCATAACCACCACTTTTCTTAAATGGAATTTCATCAAAATTATAGTATGTTACATTATCAAACGCTTTCTTATTACAAATTTCTTCACTTAACAATTCATACATACGTTTTGGTGTTGAGCCTGCCGTAATTGCAAGATGTACAGCTTTATCTTTATACATCTCTGCTAGTAATAAATGCATTACTGTTTTACTCATTTGTTCATAATCTTTTTCAATAATTATCCTCATAAAAACCTCCTATTATTTTTTTATTATAAACTCTATAGTCACTATAGAGTCAAATAAAATTTGTAGTATAATAGAACTGAGGTGAATACATGAAAAATCTTATTTCTATTGGTGAAATGGCAAAACTCAATAATCTAACCATTCAACGACTTCGCTATTATGATAACATTGGTCTCTTTTCACCTGTTTATATCGATGAAACAAGTAAATATCGCTATTATGAAAAATCTCAATCAAGGCTTCTTGAAAAGATTCAATCTTTACAATATATAGGATTTTCCCTTCATGAAATTAAACTTTTACTTCAAGATAACAATCAAAACTTTGAAACTTTATTAGATAAAAAAATGATGATTTTAGATGAAAAAGAAAGAAAAATACACCGTAAAAAAGATATTTTAAACAATTATAAACGTGGATTAAATCATATTCCTGTAGCTGATGAAATCAACATTTGTGCATATAATAGTTTTTTTATGGTAACAATCCCTTCAAAGATTCACAATTTTATATCTTTAAATGACGATGAATTTTTAATCCGACTAACTGATATAAAAAAAGTCACTGACAACTATAAGTTATCTCGTGGCTTTATCCCCTATATCTATCTTCCAACAGCAAATCTTACACAACAATCTTTAATCTTCAAAACAACTGATCAAATAAAGCAAAATAACAAAAAAGAAATTCCTGCCAGTCAATATTATTGTATATATACAACCTGTGATAATATCAATGTTGCGATTGAGGAATTATCTAAAAAAGCTGGCACACAAGGACTAGACTTCTTTATTGAACCATTATCAGAATTAAATAATGATCACAAACAAAAGTATGCTATTTATCATCGTTTAAAAAAAGAGTAGTCAAGTGACTACTCTTTGATATATTCATTAAGCAATTGAATTGCACCAATCCCCACTGCTGTTGCCCCAATTAAGAAACTAGTTTTCGCTAAAATAGGATGCTTTTTTCGCAGTGGTACATAGGTTGCCATAAGACTAGCACCCACAGCCATGGTTCCAATTTTTACCAAAGTTTCCTTATTTGTATCTTCGACACTTGTGATTACTGTGTCTACTTTATCCGCAGCTTTTTCTACTGCGTTTTCTAATCTTTCAACCTTTTCTTCTAGTAATTCATTAAAGTCTTTTTCACTCATAAGTCAATTCCTCCTTAGCGTCTTATCTTCCTAAGTCCAATGTACCATATTGAACTTATAAGGTCAAAGTATTAAAATCAAAATTTAACTAAAAAAAGACCTACTATTTTGATGTGAACCCATAAAGTTGGACACGTTATTATTTAAGCGCTTAAACTTGAGGATTGTTCTCTGTATGCTACAGGGGATAATCCTTTTAGTTTGTGCTTACCTCTTTTGTTGTTGTAAAAATCTATATAGCCACGAATCGCTTCCTCTAGCGATTTTTTTGTTTTAAACGTATACTCGTCACCAATAT